>CAZANS010000578.1:0-1504 GCA_964486565.1 uncultured Victivallales bacterium | reverse complement strand
TCGATAAGGCTCAGGACAAGGCACAGGGGAAACTGGGGGTTGAGGCGAAGGCCGAGGCGGTATTCGATGCTGATAAGGCCGTCAAGGAAATGAAGTTGACCGGCGTGACTTATGACGCTGACGATAATCGCATATCCATTCAGATGGACGCAGACGAGAAGAGCTATGTAGAAACTGGCCGGGATCGACTATCAGGACGCGCTCACGACACTATCGAGACCGCACAAGAAGAGGCAGAGGCATACCTGCGAGGAGAACAAGCAGCAGTACCCCCCGTCGAAACTGCCGAAAAGACAGTCACCATAGAGGAAGCCGTCCACCAGGGCCTTCCCGTGAAGCCACCGAAGGGCGCCACTCGGGTTCAGGTCAAAGATGCAGAGGGGAAGGTAGCCGAGGTTGACATTAGGGACATCGACACTCTCGAAGGTGCAGGACCGTGGAAGAGTGTAGTATTTGGGGTCAAGGGCAAGAAGGGCTTCGTCCCGATGGAGGGCAAGGGGCGTATTCCAGGCGGGAATGCAATGGCAGCAGCCGGAGGCGATTCCTTCGCGGGAGATCCTGTTGAGCCGGCAGAGCCAAAGGCCGAAGCCAAGAAGACAATCGCAGAGCTTGAAATGTCAGCACCGGCAGAGTTTGCTGACGGAGTGCTGTCGATACTGTTCCCAGCCGCGCGTAAGGGGCAGGCCAAGCCGTCGGCTATGATTGTCAGAGAGGCACAGGCGCGAGCCGCGCAGCGAAACGAAGCCGTGCAATATACGTTGCACAAATACGGCAAGATGTTTCGGTTCATGCCGGAGGCGGACATTGTAGACTTCATTGACCGTATGGAAACTGGGAAACTCCAAAAGACCCCAGAATTGGAGCGTGTAGCAAAGGTTCTCCGGGCAACTATGGATCAGGCCCGAGCCCACGTTCAGCAAGTCGGGAAGCTGACGGAGTTCTATGAGAACTATTTCCCTCACCTGTTCGAGCGTCCTGGCAAGGCCAAGCACGTTATTCAGCAGATCATGGGAAGCAAAGCGTTCAAGCCGTCCGGCTTCCTGAAACAACGGAAGTATCCGACACTGAAGGACGGACTCGATGCGGGGCTCAAGCTCGCGCACTACAATCCTGTGGACATGGTTGTCCTGCGCATCCACCAAATGAACAAGTATCTGGCCGGCGTTGAGGAGATGGAGCGACTGAAAGAAGACGGCCTGGCTCGCTTTGTTCCCGAGTCTCTGGACAAGAGCTATTTACCGCAAGGATGGACCTTCATCGATGACCCTGCCTTCAGGGTGGTTGCTAACCCCGAAGTTACGATCACGGAGGCATACGATAAGCTCGTAACAGACCAGCTTCTTGCCATGATGAAAACTATGGGCATATCGCATCAGCGCGTGGCGAAGATGCGCGGGCGACGATGGGGAGAGTCTGGACCCGGGAAGCATATCACGACGAGAGCGGCTGGACCCGTTTCTGTTATTGCTCACGAACTAGGTCACCAGATCGGCGACACCTATGG
>CAZANS010000577.1:0-1510 GCA_964486565.1 uncultured Victivallales bacterium | reverse complement strand
CCCCAGTGGTGCCCCCTGTATGTATTCTCATGAAAGGCTTGTTCAACGCTCCCATGCCATCGGCGGCCCACTTGTCCGGTGAATTCACCCCCTCGAAGGCTTCCGGGGCCGTGCCGAAGACCACCGCGTCAATATCGTTGAGTGTCAGCCCCGCATCTTCCAAGGCGTTCTTTGCTGCTTCATGAACCAGCTCCGGAACCGATACGTCCCGTCGCCTTGTTTTATAGGGTGTTTGCCCTGAGCCTACAATCGCTACTCTTCTGGCCACAGCGCCTCCTTTCCTAGCTACCCAGTACCACTACGCAATTCGATTGGGCGCACATGCCGCCGGTCCCATGCGCCAGGGCGAGATGGGCTCCCGGCACCTGATGTTCAGCCGCTCTCCCGGTCACCTGCAGGGCCGCTTCCGCCACTCGAATCAGGCCCACCGCCGTGTAAGGATTCGATGATAATGCGCCTCCCGAGGGATTCACCGGCAACTTGCCATTCGTGGCGGTTGTTCCCTGCTCTATAAGTATTCCGCCCTGACCGGCCTCGCAAAGACCGAGGGCCTCGTATTCCATCAGTTCGTGATAAGAGGTGATATCGTGGACTTCGGCCACGTCCAGTTGTTCGATAGGATTGGTGATGCCAGCCATGTCATAGGCCCGCTTCGCAGCGTCCGACAGCGACGGGAGATTGTCCAGGTCCTTGTCTCCCAGGTAATACGTGTCGTTTCCCCAGCCAATGCCCTTGATCCAGGCACATCCGTTCCTCGCCTTCTTCGCCTTTTCCTCGGTGGCGAGGACCATGGCGCAGGCCCCGTCGGATTTAGGTGTGATATCGAGTTCCCGTAATGGCCATGACAACAGCTTCGACTGTAGAACGTCGTCGGTCGTGACCTTCTGTTGAAGATGCGCTAGAGGGTTGTTCAGTGCATTGGCGCGGTTCTTAACCGAAACAGCGGCAGCTTGCTCTGCGGTAATGCCGTATCGGCGGCTGTAACTCATCGCCTGCATGGCATGGGCCGTAACATAGTTGAATCCGACCGGACGATAGAACACCGGGTCGAAATTGAGGTGTGTAATCACATCGAAATCGCCCTCGGACAGTTTACTCCAGCTCACCACCAGAGATGTTCCGTACTCGCCCGACATGAGTCGCATCCATGCCAAGGCGACAGCGAGAGCGCCATCCTCGGCCACCCTCGTTTCCTCTTTCATGTGGGCTCCGGCAGGGGCGGCCAGGAGCATGCTGCTGATGCTTCGGCCATCGATGAGGTCGTGCGCAGCCAGCACTACGCTGTCAATCTCGCTGATATGTAGCCCGGCATCGTCCAGAGCCGCCTTCGTGGTCTCGAAGACCATATCGACCAGGTCCTGGCTGCGCTTAGCCGCTTCATGTTTGGTCTGACTTACCCCAATCACTCCGACTCGTTGTTCCATGTCTCCCTCGCATTCAAATTGCTACAATTCCAGATATATGCTCCGTGCCGAAGGCTACTCGAATATCTTCTTGTAGACATCCTCTC
>CAZANS010000576.1:0-1515 GCA_964486565.1 uncultured Victivallales bacterium | reverse complement strand
TCACCTTTAAATGTCCCATCAATTAAAGCGAATATTACGACGCAAGAAATAGTGGATATTGTTCGAAAAGGAAGAGAAAGGTAGCGTCAAATGGCCCTTGCCCTCCTCTATCTTACGAGTTTCCAAGAAAAGGGATATGGACTAAGAGCATGGAATGGTATAAACGGGAGGTTATGAACCGCCTGCATGAAAAAGGATATATCGGCGACCCCAAGAGCAAGGCCAAGTCAGTTTATTTGACAGAGGTAGGCGCCAAGTTATCCGAAACGTTTTTCAAAAAGCATTTTGGCCTGCCTTCGTAAGCTAATGCGGATCTGACCGCCCCGGCACCGGAGAGTTGTCTGTTAAAATGACGGTCTCTTTGATCAGGCCGGTGCCTAAGAGGGCAGATTCCTTCATGACGAACGGTGGTTAGCGGAAAATAAGAAAAAGTTGATCGATGATGGCACCAGTTGAACAGTATACAAATCCTGCCGGACACAGAGAGCGTTTACGGAAGCGCTTTTTAAAGGCTGGACGCGGGGCTCTGGCCGACTATGAGCTCCTTGAACTGCTTTTGACTTACGCAATTCCCCGCGTCAACACGAAGCCCCTTGCAAAGGCTCTTCTTCATCGATTCCGCACTTTTGTCAACGTCCTTCAACAACAGTATGAGCGCTTGATGGAGATAAAAGGGGTTGGCCCAATGACGGCTACCTTTATGCAGGTTGTTCAGGCGAGCCTGACTCGCTCTATGGAGGCAGATGTAGAGCAACAATTATCAATTTCCGGCCCCGAAGACATTTTTGCTTTTATTCGGCTGCATTTGGGTCCTCGCTCTCATGAGTGCGTGTATGCGTTCTATCTCAATAACTCGAGGCATGTTGTTCACCAGGCTGAAGTTGGGATGGGCACAGTTGACAGGACGCCTATCTATCCGAGGGAAATACTGAAACCAGCTTTGGTCCACAATGCAACAGGTATTATTCTTGTGCACAACCATCCAGAAGGACAGCCAGTTCCTTCTGAACACGATTTGCAAATGACGAAGAAGCTGGAGGAGGTCGCAGCCCTCTTCGGCATCCAGTTACTTGACCACATGATCGTGACACGCCTTCAGGCCTATAGCATCAAAAAGGGTAAGTTGTTATGACCACCTTTTCAGACCTGAGCAACATGTGTCCGGGTTTAGCTGCCCAAGGAGCACTTGATACGGACGCAATCAACAAAGAGCCTCTGGTTGCCCTGGAGACGCTGAGGCTCCTCGGCGAGGGCATCGTCCGCTCCATTATGGCTTTTCAGGGGTTTGAGGAACCCGCCGAAGTCACCCAAATTGCTCGGCTGAACACGTTGAGCAATCGTAATTTAATGCCTTCTATTCTTCTGCCTTTCTTCCAAGTCTTAAATAAAACCGGCCAGTCGGCAAATATGCCTTCGGCCACCGTTCAAATGCGGGCAGCCCTGTTCGCAAGACTTGCAGAACGTCTGGCAACCTGGTTTACAAAGTCCTATGGTCCGCATCTTCCGCCTGCCGCA
>CAZANS010000575.1:0-1517 GCA_964486565.1 uncultured Victivallales bacterium | reverse complement strand
GAGAGTCGCCACCTTGGCTACGTCTCAAGGATAAAGCCATTTGCTGTAAACAAAATAGACAATCTCACCTATCGGCTGAAACCTAAGTTTAAAAATGCGAAGTATCTTGAGAATGTAAGGGTTCAGCGCGGGTTCCTGCATGTGATTTTTAAAGTAGATGACTACACCTTCCATGTTATAGGAGTCCATTTGAAGGCGAATGTCTTCCATAGGAGGTACAACCAGACGGACATGAGGCGCATGGAGGCCAGGCAGTTGAAATACCACGTTAACGGGATAATTTCTGCCGATCCCTCCGCGAATGTCCTGTTGGTAGGCGACATGAACGACGTGTACAGCTCGAACCCGCTGGTCATATTGAGGGGCATGAACGAGAAACTGGGGAAAAGGCTTTTCGACCTTAAGCCGGCCGATGCTTTCGGAGCGACATGGACACATTGGTGGAAATTCGAGGACAGCTACAGCAGGATTGACTACATGCTCGCCTCGCCTTCACTGCTGCCGGAAATTGACTTCTCCAAAAACAGGATAGCCCATGTGCAGGAACATTGGGTGTATGCGTCGGACCACCGGCCTCTGGTGGCCGTCATAAGCACAATTGAAAAACCTGACTGGACAGAAGAGGGAATCAATGTATTTTTCCATGACGGAGTTTATAAAGGGCAACAGGAATGAGGCAGAGACCGGTATGGAGCAGCAGGGAGAGCATTATTCTTCGGAGGAGAAGAGGCAACTTCTCGTCATGGCCCGCGGGGCAATAGAAGCTCGGCTTGCCGGCAATAGGTACGAGCTTCCCGAAAACCTGCCGGAGAGTTTTCTACGGGTCAGGTCTTGCTTTGTCACCCTGCATTCTTCCGACGGGAGCTTGAGGGGTTGCATAGGAAATATCGTGCCATTCCAGCCTCTCGCCGCGAATGTTGCCGCAAATGCTGTGAACGCGGCTTTCTCCGACCCTCGTTTCCCCCCGGTACCGGCAGTTGAGATGGAGTCTCTGACCATAGAGATATCAATTTTGACGCTTCCGATGGATGTGGAGAGCCATAATGATTTCATTGTGGGCAGGCACGGGATAATCCTGAATCTATCAGGCAGGGGGGCGGTATTCCTGCCGCAGGTCGCCGAGGAGCAGGGCTGGGATGCCGGGACCACGCTTTCTCATCTTGCCATGAAGGCGGGTCTCGCCCCTGACGCATGGCGTGACCCTGCTTGCAGGTTCAAAGTTTTCGAGGCGGTATATTTTTCAGAGTCATTCGCAAAATGACCTGGCAGGAAAATCGCCACAAGCCCGAGGGCGAGCATATCCTCACCAGTGGGATCAGGCACAAGTTGTGGCTCGTCATGGCTATATCCATTCCGAGGGCTGGCCTGTGGTGGCGATGACGCTGTGCCATAGGCCCGACGAGGGGCACATGCGCTTTTTCTTGTTTTTGATGGCCTCGAGGGGTACGCAGGTGAACTCGCCGTGCCAGAATCCGATGAGCATGTCAGTCTTGCCGGACATTGCGGAGTTCACCGCC
>CAZANS010000574.1:0-1521 GCA_964486565.1 uncultured Victivallales bacterium | reverse complement strand
GACAAATAACTGGAAAGTTTCGGGTTGGGCCAATGAAGTTGAAGCACAAATTCATGATATCCTATGTGGCGGTGATCTCCGGGATAGTCGTAATCGCCACTGGGATCGTCAACCAAGAGGTCAGGGAGCTGAGCGAGACCAGCACCAGTATTGCATGCAATGGATTAGAGGACATCGTCCGCGACAATCGCGAGCTTTCACGCCAAATACTCACCATGGTCGGCAAGAACCGAGTCAAAGTCCAGACCCGGGCCGTCGCCGCTGAGCTGAAGATTCTGTTACACTCACTCCCGGATCTCTCGGGCATCGCCGCTGTCAGAGGAAACCCCGAGATAAGGCAGGTCGCCACGGAAGACATATCAATCGAGATAGACGGGCATGTGGAGAAGGCCGGTTTCTTCGACCTGATCGGCGATGACGGGACGGCGGTGATACACCCAAACCCCGATGTCGAGGGGAGCAACTACTCCGTATGGGAGGAGGAATATCCGCAGATGTGGGCGCTGGTGAGGATGGCCTTTACGGAGGACGAGGTGTCTGGGGACTACACTTTCATTGACACCGACGGCCTGCCTGTAAAGAAATTCATGGTTCTGAAGAGGATCCCCGGTACTCCGTTCATCGTATGCGGCAACGTTGAGAAAAGACTTTTCTTCGAGAGAGCGCATGCCGCCATATCCGCAAGAGGCGAGGAGAAGAATGCCGAGGTCGAGGAGGCGATGAGAAATGCCCTCGCGGAGAGCATTGGCGACTTCAGATGGCACTGCACCGTCACAGGGACAGCTCTGGTCCTTGCCGGGCTGCTTCTGGCGTTCTGGCAGGCCAGCGCTCTGACGAGGCCGATCCAAAACCTCTGCTCGAATGTCAGGAAGATTGGGCATGGCGACTTCTCTGGGCGCATCTCCGAAAAAGGTCCCTGCGAGATCAGCGAGCTGGCCGCGTCATTCAACTCCCTCGGGGAAGAGCTGAGCCAGTACATAGAGAACCTCAAGCGCGAGACCGCTGTCAGGCAGGCGATGGAGAGCGAGGTGGAGATAACCCGCCTCATCCAGAATTCCCTGCTCCCCGGCGAGCTGACAGAGGGCCAGAGGGGCAAGCTATTCGACCTCCAGGCCAAAATCATCCCCGCCAAGGAGGTGTCGGGGGACTTCTTCGACTTCTTCTTAATCAACGACAAAACCCTCGTGATGATCATCGCCGACGTCTCCGGCAAAAGCCTCCCAGCCGCGATGTTCATGGCCGTCGCAAGAACACTGCTGAGGATCCTATGCCTCGAGACCATACACCCCTCACCCGCAGAAATCCTGCATGCCGCAAACGAATACCTGTGCAAAGACAACGACTCATGCATGTTCGTGACGACATTCCTGGCATTCTACGACACTCCCACCGGGCAGATGACATTCGCAAACGCAGGACACAACGACGTCATCTCGCTAAAGGACGGCAAGATCGAACGCTTCGGCATACTGGGCGACATAGCCCTCGGAGTACTGCCAGGCGCAAAATACAAAGAGGACT
>CAZANS010000573.1:0-1523 GCA_964486565.1 uncultured Victivallales bacterium | reverse complement strand
GAATGTTGAAAGGGAGATTGAAGGCGGTATAAGGGCCGCGCTTGAACTGGATCTGCCAGCGGTCCTGACCCTCCAGACCGGTAACAACAAACCGCGTTACCCCACGTTGTCGAACCTTTTGCGCGCCAAAAAGCAGAAAGCGCTGGTTGTAGAATCACACATCCTTGGAGCGGCAAAAGATCGAGAAAAGGTTGTTCGGGCCTCTTATCCCGGCAAATCGCGAGCCGGTCTGATGCTGGAAGGCAGCGGGCAAGACAAGGCTGCGCGTCTCCTTGAGATCCTTGAAAAAGAGGCGCTGCTCTTTTGTGGACAGCAACGAGAATAGTTATGGCAATTGTGATAATAGCGGAATGCCGTAGCGGAAATCCTTCTCCAGGCACCTACGAACTGATGACCCTTGCCGAAAAAATCAGACAAGTGCACCCCATGCCGGTAAAAGCAATTGTGCTGGGCGACGAGGTTGAAAAGACCTCTCAAGAAATTGCGGAAGCCACGGGAGCTTCGGTCCTGGGCATACAGAACCCCCACCTGAAATATTACAACGGCGAACTCTACAAAGACCTCCTTCATCAATGTCTGCCGGGAATGAATCCGGCTTTTGTCCTGGTTTCGCAGACGACACGGGGGATGGATTTTGCGCCCGGTCTTGCGGTTCGTCTTGGGGCAGGCTCCATTACCGGGGTAAACGGGGTGTCGGGGGATGGAAATAATATCTGTTTCTCCCGGGATGCATATAATGGAAAGATTGTCCTGGAGATGCTCCCATTGATGGAAGCGACGGTCCTTACTGTTCAGCCGGGGGCCTTCAAGGCCATTGAGCCCGAAACCACCGCAACTCCCGAACCCGTTGAAATACGCCTGTCCACGACCGAATCAAGAAATACAAGATCCCTTGGAATCATCCGGGGTAAACAGAAAGATGCCGCTCTGGCCGAAGCCGATGTTCTTGTGGCCGCCGGCAGGGGAATCGGCAGCAAAGAAAATGTGGCGCTCATAGAACAACTGGCCACGCTATTTCCCAGGTCTGCCGTGGCAGGATCCAGACCCGTGTGCGATTTGGGATGGCTGGAATACAAAAAACAGGTTGGGCTTACGGGGGCGACGGTATCTCCCGGTCTTTATGTCGCCTGCGGCATTTCCGGCGCCATGGCGCACAGGGTCGGCATGCAGGGCTCCGGGTT
This sequence comes from uncultured Victivallales bacterium, assembly GCA_964486565.1. Taxonomy (GTDB): domain Bacteria; phylum Verrucomicrobiota; class Lentisphaeria; order Victivallales; family JAADHT01; genus JAFGFR01. The sequence continues at coordinate 342 of CAZANS010000573.1, read as the reverse complement.
CATTGTTGCCATCTCCACGGACCCAAATGCCGCCATTTTCAACATTGCGGATGTGTGTATTTGTGAAGACCTAACCACGTTTATCCCTGTGTTTATAGAGGAGTGCAAGAGGAAGAAAAGAGGCCCCCTCCCTGAACAGTCGAAATGATAGTTGATCTACCAGTTCTACTGGTGAGAATTGAAAAGGTTCTACCGTTTCCGTCGGAAATAGAAAGCATTTGACAGGATTAGCATGATATACATGATTGAAGGAGAAGGAGACAGGAGATGATTCAGGAGACAATGTCGAGGATGGAGCGATTTGAGGCCGCCGTGGCCATGGAAAGGCCGGACCGCGTGCCG
>CAZANS010000572.1:0-1540 GCA_964486565.1 uncultured Victivallales bacterium | reverse complement strand
GGTTGGGGAGCCTCTTCGGGAACGTCTGCTCAGCAAGATTCTCCGATATCTGGTAGTCGAGGTCGGCGACCCTGATGTCGGAGACGTTGTCTATGAAGCTTGTCAGCATGTTGTTGCTTTGGCTGATGCCTCTCACTGATCTGCTGTCCCCTCTGTTTCGGTATGCGAGGATATCCATAAGGAAAGAGTTCTTGTCTTCCCCGGATGCGAAAGTGTAGATCGCGGATCCGTTGTGGTTCTTGTTTGAGATTGAGTTTATCAGCTCGGAGGCTCCGATGATCTCACCGAAGTTGACATTCCCGTCTGAAAGCAGGAACACCAACAGCGGTCGAGCGGCGGTGCGGTGCTCCTGACCGGCGTATGCCTGGAGTGCTGAATATATGTTTGTCGAGCCGGTATGTCTTAGTTTGAACAGGAAATGCTCGGATTCCTTGAGATTCTGCTCGTTCGGGTGGCTTTTCTCTGGAAACAAAGGGATGTTGCTTGTGCGGAATGCGAGGATATTGAATCTGTCCTGTGGGTGCAGGGTTCTCAATGATCTCCGGATGCCTTCCTTCATCTCGTCGAGTCTGGACCTGCCCATGCTCCCGGATGCGTCGAGGATAAATACGACATCTTTTTTGAAAGGCGGCATCGCCTCTGCCTTCTCGTTGGGCAGCATGTCCACTCTGAAGAACCCCGATCCGTCCGGCAGGGACAGCTTGGAGAGTCTGACATCAATCATGAGGTCCATCTGTTGTACTGACTCGCCGGGAAGCATCCGCGTGTCCGGAGTGGCGGGTAGCTCGGTATCCTCGGGTGTCTTTCCCGGCGGCAGCGTGATCCTCATGTCCGGCGGGAGAGACGGGGTCTGTCTGCCTGGCCTTGCGGCTGCGTCGGCCGGTGAGGTTGGGAAGGATGAGACATCTTCGCCGCGTGGCAGCTTGGGAATGAGTGTCCTGTCGTGCAATCTCCTGTCTTCCGGAAGCGAGTCGCCGTCAACCGTAAGAATTCTCGGCAGTGCCGGCTGGGATGATGTCTCAGGCAGGTCGTCAATCCGCGGTAGCTGGATTTCAGATTCGGTGGTCTTCTCCGAGGCGGGTATGTCGGGCAGGTGCTTGGCGACTGAATCCGGGATATTGGGCTGCAGCTCGACCTTTTTTAACTCGAATTTCTTCTCCATCCCAGGAGTCGCGGCTGGTTTTTCCGCGGGGGGGCGCATGGGTAGCATCTCAAGAGGTTTTATCCTCCTGCTTGGTTTCCTCTCTTGAGTTGAGAATATCGCCGGGCTGATGTCCAACTGCATGAAAAGAGCGAGGAATATGAGGTGGACGATCGCGGACAAGGCTACCGATGCCGCCGCGTAACGCAGGTTTTTGCTTGAAGACTGCTTCATGATACCCCGAATTAACTACTGAAAGCCGCCGCCGTTCGAACACGACTTCTGCATAAGACCGCAGCTCCTCTCTCCTTTGCTTTTTTAAGGTACAGCGAAAGGGGGAAGAAGTCAACCCTTGCTGATGCAGTATTTTATAGGATTTGGAAGGTTTTTTCGTATGGA
>CAZANS010000571.1:0-1541 GCA_964486565.1 uncultured Victivallales bacterium | reverse complement strand
TCGATCACGGTGGTCATCTGCAGCCGCCCATCTGGATACTGCCTGGTCCGGTATCTCGATGCGTACGGGCAGGGTCTGCTGATAGGAAACGGAAAGGGGAGGATGATCTGACTTGTACAATGAGGCGAGGAAAAACCCCATGATTAATCCGACAAACAAAAAGGAAAAAGCCCCCAGTATCAACCGCTTCCCAGAAGTTCTTTTCTCTCGGCTTTCTTCACTCGACCTCAATTCCTCCGACCCAGGTTTATCCGGTATGGAATTGAGTACATTGAAACAGGTTAGATCCGCATCGCACTGGGGACACTTTTCCTCTTCAGGGGAACCCAATTCGAATTCGCATATGGGACATGTTTTTTCAAATGCCACTTATCTGGTGATATCCTTATAAATGACGCCTGTCTTCCGGTCATATTTTTTGATTACAGCACGTGCCTCAGGCCATATCCCTTCGATCTGAGCATTTGCCTCTTTATCGTCTTGTTCTGCAAAGGCCTTTAAGATATCCTCTATGGCCCGGTAAAATTTGGCTGCTCTTGATGGTTCGTTTTCCGTGCAAAGGTCCCCTGCCTTCTGTATTTCCATCAACAGGTTGATCCCCCCAAGCCGGTCAAGCGCGGAATCCAGATCATCAATGGCTTGCACGTTTTCCTCATAAGATCCCTGCTCATCCATCTCCTTAAGATGCTCTACTTTTTTGAGAACGGCCCTTTTCTTATCCTCGGAAATGAAGCTTCCAAAGCTGAAAAGGGCATTCTCCGCATAATAGATCAGGGGCCTGCTCTCTCGGCCCTCCGTGGCCATTCGTCCCGCCTTCTTGATTTTGAGATTCGCCCTTTCGTAAAGCTGCTCGTCCAGTCGCCCGGTTTCGGGATCCACCACTCGGTTTGCGTCCTTTATGGCAGAGAGCGCTCGCATGAGAAGATCGATAGTGACATAGCCTCCATATTTTTTCCTGTTGGCCTCGGAAATGATTTCTTCAAGGGACACGAGCAGTTTTTCATCGGCGCTTCCCCGGGACAGGGTCTTTGACAACTTGACATTGGGTAGTTCTTTCATAGTTGCCGTCGCCTCGATAAGGTTGTTTTCATCAATTTCGAGGGTGATCTCCACATTGAGAGGCCCACGTTCCTTTCCGAGGGCTTCCATTTTAGCCTGGGGCCCGTCTTTATTGTCGATCCCTTCCTCGTCGATTCCAAGCCAGAGATCACCAATAGATTCCTCATTATCGTTTACCATATTGAAGAACTTCAGATGGACCAGCTTCTGGTCCGGGTGCACCAGCTTGAAGGTTTCCGTTTCCTTACATGGCAGGGGCGTATTTTTCTCCACAAACAGGTGCCTGTCGCCGTTTTCGAGATGTATGTAATAATCATGGGCCGCGGAGTGAACGATGTCGAACACGCCTTCATCAATAATATACTTCTCAAGATCGAAACCGCAGTCGCCGCATTTCGAATCCGCCTGAGAGACTTCCTCACCGCACTTTGGACATTCGTATGTCTCCGCAAGGCGATGACTTAAAATGGCGGCGCCTTCCG
>CAZANS010000570.1:0-1548 GCA_964486565.1 uncultured Victivallales bacterium | reverse complement strand
CCGGCAGAGAGGAACGCATTGACGAGAAGCCCATCAATGACACCCGAGTCATTTTCAGGCAGCTCGCAGCAGCCATCATCCCCCTGCTTGACCGACCCTTCTACCTCTACGGGCACAGCTTCGGAGGAAACATGGCAATGAACTTCGCAGCTTATCTCTCCGATCTGCACGGAAAGGCCCCGGAGGGTGTCTTTATCTCAGCAGCAATACCACCTTCAGTCAACAATCCCCTGGAGGAAGGCCTAGACTTCCGAAAAAACGAAACCCAATCCTTCGTGGACGACGATACCCTCATGGCCCTGCTGATGAGACTCGAGCCCCAGGAGTCGCTAAAAGGGGACAAGGAGGCAATCAGAAGGCTGCTCCCGGCATTCCGCGCAGATCTCAGGCTTTCCCGCCAGAAGCACATCTACGGCGACAAGATCCTCCCCTGCCCTATCACAGCCATTGCCGCCGAAGGCGACAATCTCTACACCCCAGACATGGTGGCTCAGTGGGCCAGCCACACCAATGACTTCAAGCTGCACGTAATACCAGGGAGGCATCTTTTCATACATGACGAACGCGGCCTGCGCAAGCTGCTGGGTCTGATGCTCGGAGCGATCAGGGATTGAAAGAGTTTTTCGCAGATGTGTACTTCTCATTTGTCCCGGAGCTTCTCGCAAGATTCCCTGAAGCCGAAAACATTTGTGACTTGAGCCAGAATGAACGTTCAAGGCTGGACGGGATAATCCACGAGCCTGCAAGACTGTCGTACTATGCGGCACATATCCTCAAAAGGCACGCCCTCTCAACAACCTATGCAGGAATTTCCCCGAAAGCATGGGAATTCACCGCCACCCCGCAAGGCAGACCGGAAATACTCAACCAACCTCCAGCCGGGGAAATCTATTTCAACATATCACACTGCAACGGTGCCGTGGCTTGCATGGTCTCAAATATCCCCTCATGCGGAGTGGATATCGAGGATGTCAGAAGAAAGGCCGATCTCAAATCAGTCGCTGAAGAGGTGTTCAGCACTGCGGAACTCGCACGGTTCAGGGAAATACGCTCACAAAAGCCAGGCGACGACACCGCTGCACGACACTTCTTCAGCATCTGGTGCCTTAAGGAGGCATACATGAAGGCCATGGGGCTCGGGTTCAAAATCAACCCCAGGTCGTTCGGGTTCATCCTTTCCGACAACGCCCGCATCTCCCTGGAGCACAAAGATAATGCAACCCAAGACAAATGGCAGTTCTCACTCCACCGGCCGGGAAACAACTTCTGCCTCGCCACGGCAATGCAAACCACCGGAGACAACGTCACAAAAGACAGACTCCTCGACTTGTTCGGGTCGAAATCCGATTCTCCGGCATCTCCCTCGGCAGAGACGATGTCAGGGAAGGCCCCCCAGATCAGCAAAGCCCCCACAGGAATCCCAAGAAAAGCATAATTCTAAATGAAGCAGTTAAATCTCAAAAATGACAGTTAACATATTTGTATATAACACGTGCGGCAACTGCTTTATTTAGGAGCCAGTTTCAAAACTCCGCGTGAACCGCGTTG
>CAZANS010000569.1:0-1553 GCA_964486565.1 uncultured Victivallales bacterium | reverse complement strand
ACTCGAAACATAAAATACACCGTTGTTGCGACAAGTAAACATGTGAAATAAAAATCTTCGCAGGTCTCGGCTATATTTCCATCCCTGACGGAAAACAACACTGGAATTCTGTGCCTTTAAGATATAGATTAGATCCTGTTTCGCGTGGCGATGATTGTTTAGGACATGGGAATGTGCAAATCTATGACAAATTTATCTTTCGCGCCGATTTCAAAAATCCGCACGTACACGGGAAGTTTTGAAATCGGCTCTTTCAATACGTGGATGCTTTTGGCCTTGTTTGCCCTGGCATTCACTTTCCCGGCAAATGAGGCCGAGGCCATGGAGCCGATATCCTTGGCGATGATGGCGATACCCATCGCCCTGCCTATCGTCAAGGCATTGCTGCCGTATGTGATCCAGGGTGCCGTGAACATGGGCGGCGCGCTTTTCGAGACCGGGATGGAGCTTTTCAACATCTTCCTGCTGCCCATAGGGCTTTTAGAGACAACTGTCGGGGCCTACTGGTGGTTCGATGCCGGCGTGTCACATCTCATAGATGGCGCCTTGGCCGTGCCGAAGACTGTGCTTCAGGTGTTGCTGATACTTCCCAAGACAATCGGGGTGATATAGCCATGGCGCAGGATTCATTTGCCCCGATGAACAGGAAAAAGACCTGGAGGGACCGCAGTCCTCTGGAGGGTTTGCTGCGTGAGTGGCACGGGAGGGAAGCCGGCGCGGAGGCTATCCTCAAGCGCCTCCCGAATACCGAGCCTCTAGGCGAGAGCGTCGGGAAGGCTCTGGGAAAACTGCTCAGCGCCGAGACGGCTTTCCTGATAGAAGTGAAGAACAAATGGCCAGATATAGCCGGGAAGGATATCGCGCAGTTCTCGGAGCCTTCACGTTTTGCAAAGGGTGTGCTTTATGTCGAGATATCCCATCCTGCGTGGAGGATGGCTTTGGGGCAGAAGGATAAGCAGATGCTTCTCGATAAGATCGCTGCAGCGATGGGATCGAAGAAATGCAGCAATGTCATTTTCGGGGCTTCAGGCGGGAGGCCTCGTCAATATTCACAGGACGAAGGGAAAAAATAGGGATCACATCAGACTTCGGCAGATATAAGATGATCGTCGCCCCGATGCTGTTCATGCTCACGCCGGGAGTCGCCCGGCGACTTGCGAGATCATACACTGCAAGAAGGCCGAGCCGGTCGCAGAACGAATACATATTCCCCCTCAACTTCACCGTGACACCTTACAGACCCAGCATTGCTTTCGCGATCGAAAAATAGATGAGCAACCCCGTTATGTCCACCATGGTTGTCAATGCTGGGCTTGCAACTACGGCGGGGTCAAACCTGAGCCTTTTGGCTATCAGCGGTAGGCTAGTCCCCAGCATCATCGAGGTGACGACCTGCAAGGAAAGTGCCATCGCGATCGCAGCACCCACCTTGGCAAGAGAGTGGGAACGGGGCAGCGTTGACCCGCCGCCGATAAGCATCACTCTGGCGAACGCCACGCATCCCAGGAGTATCGAGAGCATCATGGCCACGCGCAGCTCCTTGAAGATCACCG
>CAZANS010000568.1:0-1555 GCA_964486565.1 uncultured Victivallales bacterium | reverse complement strand
ACAATCGATGTATTACCACTTGACGGCCCTTCAGAAAGCTTGAGGTGATACTTTGGCCCATGCACGAATCAACAACAAATGTACACTTTCAACCGTCATGGATCCTTCCTTCACGCAGATAGTCATCGGCATGCACTCGCAGCGGGTTGAAAATGCGCTTCGCTACCGCCTGGTAATCAGTTCGATTACTCCCCCGCCAACTCCTGTGCCCCATTTGGTCGTAGCGTCAGTGCCACTGAAATAGCGCATCTCGACTATGCCATCCAACGGCCGGTTGTTCAGGAAGTCAACTCCGCCGGCACGCACGTTGTCTATAAAGACCTGGACTGCCTGGGCCGAGCCCATACCCGCCATCCCGCGCGTTCGAAGCCAGGTGGAACGGAGGCGGCGCACGGCGTCGAGCGCACTCAACTGGCCGGGCAAGGCGGCGAGTTCTTCCTGGCTTATTATGTTCCTTGAACCCCGCGGGCTAGCGGAATCCGACTGCGTACCGGCAGCACAAGACAATACGAGTGAGGAGACAGCGAACAGCAGGGTCAGGCGGTGAGCGTGGCGCATGTTACCCCCGATGCGGAAAGAGTCAGGATTTTCAATAGAATATTGCCATCGCAAAAGCGAACCGGTTCCACCATTGCGGCAATCCTTTGCAATAGAGACGCAAGTGCCGTTTAGAACAAGAGCGCCAGTCAGTCCGTCGGTACTGAGCCCCCCGTGATGACTTCGATCGCCCCTCCGGAAAAACCCGTGCCCCACCTGCTCGTAGCATCCGCAGCATCAAAATAACGAATCTCGGTGATTCGCTCTGTGGAGATGTTATACAGAGATTCGACACCACCGAAATGAACGTTGTCTACAAACACAACCACGGGCGCAGTACTCGACATCGACGAGCGCCCACGGGCACGCAACCAACGTGGCCTAAAACGCTGCACCAATTCGTATCCGTTGCTCAGTGATTGGACGGACCGTATTTCGTCGATCGTGATGGGATCACGCGAACTGGGAGAGCGCTCGGCGGTTCCTTGAGTGCCGGCCGCGCAAGATAACGTTAAGAACAGCAGAGCGAGGAGCGTGGTGATTCCATAGGTGTAACGCAAAGTGTCCCCCACTTGGCAACAAAGATGACAGATATTTCGGGCCGACAGTCTCGCGCGCGGCCCGCTTCTGCCCCATCTTACTACCTGACGGTCGCTCCCTCAAGTAGCCGAACGAAACAGCGAGTCCTTTTCTGACCTTGTGTGTATCGACTATGACGCACCCAAGAACACTTATGGAGGTTCATGTGAGATCTGCCCGGCGCATATCGTTGATTCTGGTGCTGTTCGGATTCTCCGCGGCAAAGGCGCAGGAGCCCGAATCGGCAGCCAATGAGGCTGGTATTCTGTTCACATCCGAGGAACTGCTCGAGCTGACGATTGAAGCTCCCTTGAAAACCATCTTCCGGGAGCGCCAACAGGAAAGCGAAGAATATGACGGGACTATCCGGTATCATGGACCAGACGGAACTGAGGTGGCCCTCGAAATCGGATTGAAGACGCGAGGCAGATTCAGGCTC
>CAZANS010000567.1:0-1555 GCA_964486565.1 uncultured Victivallales bacterium | reverse complement strand
GCTGATGCTGGATCTCGAGCTTAAGATGTCCGGGATCAGAAGTCAGGCCATCCGAAAGAAGCTCGCCAAGAGAACCAGACTCGTAGAGGGCTTTATAAACAGCAATTCCCGTCCGGAATGGATGATCCTGGAGGTCCTTCCTGTCATACCTCCGGACCTCAGGCCACTTGTCCCGCTAGAGGGCGGAAGATTCGCAACTTCAGACCTGAACGATCTTTACCGCCGTGTCATCAACCGCAACAACCGGCTCAAAAACCTCTTGCAGCTCAGGACTCCGGAGGTCATCATACGGAACGAGAAAAGGATGCTCCAGGAGGCGGTCGACGCATTGTTCGACAACGGACGCCATGGGCGCGTCGTCACCGGCGCAGGGAACAGGCCGCTCAAGTCTCTCAGCGACATGCTAAAGGGCAAGCAGGGCCGTTTCCGCCAGAATCTACTCGGCAAACGCGTGGACTACTCCGGAAGATCGGTCATAGTCGTCGGCCCCGAGCTCAAGCTGGACCAGTGCGGGATACCTAAAAAAATGGCTCTGGTGCTCTTCGAGCCTTTTATCATTCGCCACCTGAAGGAAAGAAATCACGTCCACACCGTCAGAAGCGCAAAAAAATTGATCGAAAGGGGAGAGCCGATCGTCTGGGACATCCTAGAGGAGGTCATCAAAGGCCATCCCGTCATGCTCAACAGGGCACCAACCCTCCACAGACTCAGCATACAGGCCTTCAATCCGGTGCTTATCGAGGGTTCCGCAATACGTATACATCCGCTTGTATGCAGCGCATACAACGCAGACTTCGACGGCGACCAGATGGCCGTCCACGTGCCTCTCTCTGCTGCCGCGCAGCTCGAGACCAAGCTGATGATGCTCGCCACAAACAACATCTTCTCACCAGCCAACGGAAAGCCAGTCATGGCGCCCACACAGGACATCGCACTCGGATCTTACTACCTCACTGTCAATCCGGTCAACAACGACAGCCCAAGAGCCTTCAGCGGCTATTTCGAGGTGTTGTCGGCTCTTGACGTCAACTCGATCGTCATCCATGACGCCGTGAGGATTCCAAATCCCGACTTCGGCAAGGACACCCCATGGGGAGACAAGGACAGCAAGTTCATAGTCACTACCCCTGGAAGGTGTATTTTCAACGAGATATGGGAGGAAAGGCTGGGATTCTTCAATGATGTGGCAAACAAGAAACGCCTCGGGGCACTGGTCAGCGACTCCTACGTGCATGCGGGCAGGGAGCAGACCGTAAAGCATCTGGACGCGCTCAAGGATCTGGGTTACAAGTATGCCACAATAGCCGGATTCTCCATATCCATCTCCGACATGAAGATTCCAGAAACCAAGCAGCAGCACATCGCTGCCGCCAGAAAGGAGATCGAGCTGATCCAGTCCCAGTTCGACAGCGGCACCCTGACCGACGGAGAAAGGCACAACAAGGTTATTGACATCTGGACTCAGACAAGCAACAAGGTCGCGAACGACCTGTTCAAGATCCTCGACAAGTCGGGGGGGACTGAGATCAACCCCGTGTTCGCTATGCTCGACTCC
>CAZANS010000566.1:0-1563 GCA_964486565.1 uncultured Victivallales bacterium | reverse complement strand
TCCTAACACAACCAACGTGGCCCACAAGACAAGGCCTGCAATACTCGAAAACAAAAACAGCAAGAACCTACGCATTCAAACGGCCTCCCGGCTACTGCACCTGAATAGTCAATCCTATTGGATCAAGCTGTTCAGTCTGCTCAGCAGTTGCGCTTGATCGGCAGCGCCTGAGGCACCGACGATGCCCTGATCGGTTCTTATCACCCCTACCAACCCGCGGTAAGGAATCTCTCTGAACAGAACGGTCCGATCCCCATGCTCCACACTCTCCCAAGCACCGGCAAGCCGTTCCCAGGTGGACTCGGCTGACGAGTGTGGGGAAAAAAGCATGGCGAAGCCCTCCCAAGCCTCCGCACCGTCGTTGCTGAATTCCGCGTAGAGGCAATCCTTCAACTCGGTTAGGCCGAGGAAGCCGTCGCGCTGGAAACCCGCAGTGCCAGCCACCCGGCCATTCGTAGGCAGCAGTTCGAGTTCGGCGGGATACCCGGCGGGACCTGGCAATGCCCTCGCAATCGCCTCGAGCAACGAAGTACCGTTTGCTTCGGTGAGTTCGCCTTCAAACACGTTCACCTTCACATACCTGCTGCCCTTCAGGAGCAAGGCCTGATACGGCGGTGAGACCAACGCTTCCGTCGCTCCAGCCAGCGGCGTACCCGGGTCAGGTCGCTCCCGAACGTAGACGCCAAAAGCGTTCAATGGAGTTCCCATGTCGTAGTAGTCGACCGTAACCACGAGGTCGCCAGACGAGAGGTCTCCAGTAAAACACGTCTCGAGCTCGTATTCGACGAATAACTCGGCTGCACCGTTGATATACTCCCAGAGGTTGTCCGCGTTGTACATCTGCACATCACTGGCAACGGACCAACCCTCTACCTCGGGGAAGCCAACTTCCTGCCCTGTAATGGGTGCCGCAACGCATACTGCTGCCAGAATGGCAACGGACTCTACGCGAATGACTCTTAGAAATTTCACTTCATATCCTCCTATATAATCGAGGGCTGTTGTGCCGTCATTGCCTGGCCACCAGCCCTCGCCACGTAGTCGCGGTGCTTCCTGGATCTACCCCAGAGTGAGCATTGAGTGCGCCTTGCCCATCTGCGACTGTATCCGGAATCCGTGCGGGCACGCGCCGGTGCATGGAGCCGTACAGTCGGTGCAGGCTGAACCGTTTGCCGTCTCCAGTCGAGCGTACTTGCCCATTGCATGCTTTTCACGCCCCTGCCCTTCGAAGTAGTACGCGTAGCGCATGATCTTGCTCACAGGCACCTCGTTGGGACATTGCCCGGCACAATCATTACACCCATGGCGGCAGTAGCGCGAGTCAAAAGCCTGGCCCAAACTCTCGAGCATCTCCTCGTCGGCCACCTCTGGTTTGGCATAGCGGATGTTGTCTGCCACGCTGCCCGAAAAAAGAAACGGGACTTGGGAAACGATGCCCAACTGGCGGCGGTAGGATTGCAGGTCAAATGAGCGGATGTCGTGTCCGTCAATCGTCAGCGCACCGGATTGAAACTCATAGAAGCGCGCTACCAACTTTGCAATCGATGACTTGCCTGCGCCTGT
>CAZANS010000565.1:0-1573 GCA_964486565.1 uncultured Victivallales bacterium | reverse complement strand
GGCGGGCATCGGCTGTGCCGGCATGAATACCGCCTTCAACGACGGCCATGTTCAGTGGCTGTCCATGAGCGGCGTCTGGTGGGGGAATTATGAAGGCGCTTACTATAACTTTGCCGGCGATGTCTGGGTCGGCGCCGAAGGCTTCGTCACCGGCTGGCGGTATTGAAACCAACGCCTTCTTCCCAAGCGACGAGAATCCAGGCTCGACGTGGTCGGGCGGTGATTCTCGAGTCTCGGGCATGCCAGGCTCTGCACCCGGGTGGCGGAGTTCATGAAAGACTGAGTTCCTTCACTACGATCCCATGGAATACTGGCACCGTGGCACTTTGGCACTTCGTATGCCTTCTTATTCCAATCACAATTCAAATTGATTCTATAATCCAGGGCCAACAGAACATGCTGGCGACTGTTGCCGCGCTTTGGATGAGCTTCGTGAGCTGGGTGTCGACTGCAGTCAGGACCGTTTCCAGCGTATCGAAGTAGATGTTCGCACAAGCCCGTTCGCGGACGTAATCCCAGAGCATTTCGGTGGGATTTGGTTCCGGCGAGTACGCAGGCAGCGCCAGGAGTTTCATATGCTCTGGAATGGCCAGTGTTGATGTGGTATGCGAGGAGGCACCGTCGATGACCATCAGGATGTAATCGTCAGGATGGGCACGACGGACTTGCTCCAGGAATGTCGCCATGTTGGCCGTGTTCATGGAATCAGCCATCATCCAGTCCACTTCGCCCTCCACGGGGCTTACCGCGCCGTACACATAGCGGAATTGCCGTTCGATTGCCGCTTTGACCACGGGTCGTACGTGAGGCGGTGCCCACGCGGAACGCACGACCGGCAGGCGACCGAAGCGCGCCTCGTCTTGAAACATTATTCGCAGCTGTTTGCCGACGGTTTCGGCGGCGGTGGCAGCCACATCCACCGCTTCCGGAAAGGTTTTTTTTTGAACTCGAGCTGCTTCTCCGGGTCACCTTTGGGGTGGATCTTGTCAGGCCGGACTTTCCGCCAGCCTTCACGATGCAGAATGTTGTACGCGGTCTGCACGCTGATGGGGGAGCCGCACGCCTTTTCGATGGCTGCCTTCACCGTCTCGACAACTACGATCTTGCCGGCGGCAGCATCCGCCTCCAACTGAACGAGGACGTCCCGTCGATTGTCTGCGGCGAGCACCGATCTGCGGTCACCTCCCCAGGTTGGCGCGTCGCTGTCAGGCGGGCAGCGAAACCGTTCGTACATCCGGGTCACAGTGGGCTTAGACACACCGAGCACCTTGGCGATCTGCTCCGCCGTGAGTTTCAGCTTGCCGGCGAGCAAAACCGCCAGTGCTGTGAGTACCGGATTACCATAGGGCACTTGCGCCACCACGTTGTCGGCCCTGTCCAAATCAGCCTGGCTGAACACCGCACGCTTACCGAGTCGTCGCATCATCCTCTGCCTCCTTCTGGTTGTGGCTGAAGGAATATACGACGGGCAGGCAATAATAAAAGATCAACTTGATATATAATTGGAATTACTACGACTTTCGGTGGGCCGCTCCGCAGCAAGCGGACACAATTGGAGAACTGAAACAAATCC
>CAZANS010000564.1:0-1576 GCA_964486565.1 uncultured Victivallales bacterium | reverse complement strand
GTACTCTTGGTGTTGATCCCCTTGAGGTCGATCCCCATTTGCACCACGGTCTGGGCAATGCGGGCGGAAATACCGGTGACGATGCATTCGGCCCCCATGAGCCGAACGGCGGTAGCGGTGCTCATCAGATGCCGGGCCACCAGGGTGTCCACGGCCGGGATGCCGGTGATATCGAGAATCACTACCTTGGACTGCATCTCCTCAATGCCGGTCAGCATCTTATCCATGACGAGCTGGGTGCGTTCGCTGTCCAGGATACCGATGAGCGGCACCATGAGAATCTTGTCCCATACCTTGACCACCGGCGCGGCCGTCTCGATCAGTGATCGCTGCTGCTCCCGGATCATGGACTCCTTAGCCTCCACATAGGTTTCAAAGGTCACCAGGCCGATTTTGTCCACGAGCCGGTTCGTCAGCCCGGCAAATTCATTCAAATTGGCCTTGTTGGGGTATTTCTCCTGCAGGGTGGCAAGCAGGGCGTCCTTTAAGGAAAAGACATAGGTCGCGGTTTCGGAGGGCGATATATTCTGCACGTTGTAATCCCTGGAAAGCGTCCGCAGGAACTCGCGGATGGGCGCATACGCCTCCGCGTTCACATCATCGCCAGAGGGCAGGGCCCTTATCAGGCGATCCAGCATCTCGCCGCACCGCTTGCGGGTCGCTTCCTCGCCCAGGGTCTTGACAAGATTGCCTGCTGCCTCGTTGATCTGCCGCATCCAGAGATCAACGATCTCCTTCCGGTTGTCGTGCAACAATTTAGCCAATTCGTGAAAAATGTTTTCTTTTGCCATTTTTATTTCCTCCATTTTTGGGGTCCCTATCTGTTTTTTTTAGGCACTTCATATTTCTCAATCTTTACAACTATGTCACTTGGTAAATTTGTCACTCTGTCGTTTCACTGAAGCAAGCAGACCGGCCACCACCAGCCCCACCGTCAGCATGAATTTGACGGTCACTCTGTTAAAGAATGGGATGATCAATCTTCTCCAGTTCGGCGGTGCGCTCTGATAGATACCCGCTCCTCAAGCGGACTCCGAGGGGCCTCTCCTTATCTCTCGCGCAGTTATGCGCACTTTATGAAACAATGCGCTCGTAGCGCACATACTTGCATTATACTTAAGAACCATTGTATTCAAGGATGCTGGAGCTATTCTTGAATTACAAAATTGTTTAAACGCAGGAAGAAAGGTTGCACTATGTTTAACACAACTCGACTGAAGGGAAATGAAATTATATCAATTTATTTTAAGCTATCACAAAATTATTTAAAAACGCAATGTTAATTTGTTACATCTGCAATTTTTTTTAAAGCTCTTTCAAATGCAAATGAATTTCAATATAATGCCACAGGTATGAAAATCCGATCTCAGTAAATTTGTATAGCTGAAAATCTTTGATCTTTTCCAGCGATCTAACCCACCGCAATAACTTATATTTTAAGAGACCTGCAATTCAGATCCCAACCAGATGCAACAATAATATCATCTGTGTTCCGGGGAATAAATAATTTTTTCTGATTTTTTTGTGCGGATTTTCTGTTTTGGTTTTGGTTTCCCCCTTTACAATTCCTCCGACA
>CAZANS010000563.1:0-1586 GCA_964486565.1 uncultured Victivallales bacterium | reverse complement strand
CCAAGCAGCGGATGGACCAGATGCTGATTGAGGTCTCCCATGCCCAGACTGCAATGGAGGAGGCGGAGAGCAGAATCGAGGGGATAACCGAGCAGATAGAGAATGAGAAAAGCCGCATAGCCAAGGCTGAACGCTTTGAGATGATTGCCCCTTTCGACTGTCTTGTATGGCGCAAGCCTATGGTTGACGGCAGCACGGTTGTGATTGATTCCGAGCTGTTGGTGTTGCTCGACTGCTTGAGCATATTTCTTGATGTCGCGGTTGGCGAGTCGGAGTTCTCTAACATTCCCGCCGGCGACACTGTCCGCTATCGCATGATGGGGGATTCAGGCTACAAGGAGGGTGTGGTGATTTCGCTGAAGGGTTCAGGGGCGCACGCCGAGGACCGGAACCTTGCTGCGATGGTGACCAAGGAGCACCGCAAGGAGTTCAGAATATGGGTCATGCCCGGAGTGGGGGATCTGGACATGCGCCCCGAGAACTATTTTCAGGTGGGAAGGCGGCTTGAGGTGAGGCTTCCGCGCCGCTGGGCAGCAGGGAAGTCCTTCAGCAGGTTCATAGATGTCTTTTGACCTCTACTCCTTTCGATTCCTCTTTTTGTCGGGGGCTTTCTGGCTGCTTGTCGTTCCTTTCCTCTCCAAATCGCGGAATTCCTCCCGGGCTACCATCTCTGTATTCACGTTTTCGGTCGGGGCAATGTATCTCGCCTGGCGTTTGCTATATACTGTGCTGCCGTTTTCCGGCGGTGAAGTCCAGACTGCATGGGTCTACACCGTGTATGTCGTAGAGATAATGTCATTTGTTGAGATCGGGGTTTTCCTCCTTATCATGAGCAGGATCAACACCAGAAGCGCACAGGCCGACGGATACGAGAAGAAACTTGAGGGAATGGCTCTGCCTTCCGTTGATGTCTTCATCCCGACCTACAACGAGGATCTGGAAGTCCTTGAGAAGACCGTGGTCGGCGCGCTTCATCTCGACTATCCGGCGTTCAAGGTATGGGTTCTGGATGACGGCAGGCGTGAGTGGCTTCGGGATTTCTGCGGGCGTGTTGGTGCGGGATATCTGACGCGTCCGGACAACAATGACGCGAAGGCGGGGAATATGAACAACGGCCTTAAGCACACCTCGGGGGATTTGTTCGCCATATTCGACGCCGACTTCATACCTGCGCGGAACTTCCTCCGCAGGACTGTGGGCTTCTTCATCTTCAACGATGATGTTGGCCTGGTGCAGACGCCACAGCATTTCTTCAACCGTGACCCGATACAGACGAACTTGTATCTGGAGAAGCTTTGGCCAGACGAGCAGAGGCTGTTCTTCGACATGATGGCCCCATGCCGCGACGCATGGGGGGCGGCATTCTGCTGCGGATCCTGCTCAATAGCCCGGCGCGAGGCTGTGGAGCAGATCGGCGGCATCCCGACATCCTCGATCACGGAGGACTTGCTTACGACGCTCTGCCTCCTTGGCAAAGGATACAGGACGGTTTATCTGAACGAAAAACTGAGCCAGGGGATGTCCGCCGAATCGCTGAAAGGGTATTTCATCCAGCGCTCGAGATGGTGCCGTGGCGGGATCCAGTG
>CAZANS010000562.1:0-1590 GCA_964486565.1 uncultured Victivallales bacterium | reverse complement strand
AAGTTCTTGGCATCAAAACGCAAGGCATCCCTGATCACACAATTCATAGAACGATCAACTCATTGGGTTTCCGAAAAAATCGTTCTTCCGTTGGCTCGCCTGGCTCGTAACGCTGTCGCTTGGCTTATAAACGCTACCGATCAGGTTCAAGGAATTCTGCTATTATCAATAATAATTGCTTGCAGTGTTTTTATGCTCTGGTGTTTGATACAAAGTGTTTGGCTTGGTCAACCAATTGATCCCCTATCGTGCCTGCGACGAATATGGCAACTTGTTCGAGACTTTCTATGAGGTGGTTCTTGATGTTCAAACAGGTACCATTTCCCATACTATGTAACCAGATGCTGGTATAAACCGGTGTTGACCAAGACTGAGATTCAATACTCTCTGACCAGGGCTGTATAAAGAATATGAACCAGATGACTATTAGCCAAGTGAATTACGATAACCTCGCTGAACGGTATGATCAAGAGCGGGCGCTCCCGCAAGCTAAAGAGACCTTTTGGTTGAATCTCTTCAAGCAGCATCTTGGTTTAGACGAGACATCACTTGTCCTAGATGTTGGTTGTGGCACAGGGCGTTTCTCTATACCGATCGCAGGGCAATTTCGATGTACTGTCATAGGCATTGACCCATCATCATCAATGCTAACAAGAGCAAGGGAAAAGTGCCCTATCGAAATCAAGTGGTTAAGCGCCAGAGCTGAAGCGATACCTTTCACAGACGGTTTGTTTGACCTGTGCCTGGTCTCTCAAGTCATCCATCATTTTCAAGACAAGCAGCAAGCCTTTTTCGAGATGTATAGGGTGTTACAACACGGGGGACGACTTGGAATTCGCTATTCATCCCATGCACAACTGGAAACGATTCTCGACTATCGTTTCTTCCCATCCGCTCTGGATATCGAGCGCAGACGAATGCCCGACATACATGTTGTGAGGGACTTGATGCAGACAGTCGGCTTCAATGCAGTGGAAGAACAGGTCATTTGCCAAAAATTATTTGAATCTCCCGAGCGCTACCTTGAAAAACTTCGCAACAAGTACGCTTCTGTGCTATCGTTGATTACAGAGGAAGAATTTCAGCAAGGACTGGAAGAGGCTAGCGCCTATTTTAGGAAACGTGAATCCGAACCTAGTGATGGATTTGCACAAATCACCTTCATCGTGGGTGTCAAGTAGGTCTGTGAAGAGGACTGTCTATCAATGAGGAAACCCGTTATGTTAGAAATTACTCCCCCCAGAACGGCCCTCAAGCGTTGGTTAGACCGGCGCGGACTGCGAGAGAACCCCTTTGCTGTGTGGAATGCCGAGGATGACCAAGAGCTATCAAAGTATTTCGTGGATACAGGCGGTCTCGACAATCTTCTCGGCTTGACAAAACCTTGTGTAATTTTCGCCTTGCGCGGTTGCGGCAAGACAGCTCAACGACAGATGGTGGCTGCTCACTGCCGCCCGCTTCAAAAGGATAGCTTGCAGCTCGCCATAAACTACACCTATCGTGGATTCGAGATGGCATTGACTAGTGTTGACTATGTAATAGATAGTTTACGTCCAGTGCATCACGTCCACGCGCTTTTGCATCTTGGCG
>CAZANS010000561.1:0-1592 GCA_964486565.1 uncultured Victivallales bacterium | reverse complement strand
ACCGTGGCGTATCGATGTCCCTTCTGAATGGCGAACTCGTCCATAGCGATCACGTCCAGCCCCGATAGGTCTACCGAACCCAACGAATCCCTCAGCTGCTGCTTGTCGATCCGCTTGACTGTGTTCCAGTGGAGACCGTAGAACTGGGCCACATGCTTGACGGGCAACACCGCACACAGCCGCGCGACACAAGCGTCTTCAAGCCGAGGGTTACGATCCAGGTGTTCAAGCGAACGCGTTGGTGCTTCGCGAAGCGTCCCAGGAATCTGACATCCAAGCAGCGGCTTCGGCTGGGCGACGTGCTTCGGTACGATTTGAAGACGGTTCGGGCGTACTTGAAGGTTCAGGCATTGGACGCCTTGTGGGCGTACCGCAGCGCGGCCTGGGCCGGAAAGTTCCTCGACAGTTGGATTCGTCATGTGATGCTCAGCCGGATCGAACCGCTCAAACAAGTAGCCCGTTCGTTGCGGACGCATCGGGAGTTGATTCTGAACTGGTTCCGTGCTCAGAAGCAGTTCAACAACGGGATCGTCGAGGGCCTCAACGCCGAGGCGAAACTGGCCTTCAGAAAAGCCTACGGCTATCGGACCTTCCAAGCCGCCGAAGTATCGCTCTACCATCAACTTGGACATCTCCCAGAACCGAAACTAACCCAATCATGCTGCTGAGGAGGCGGAAAACTCTATGCCCAAGTCAAGACGCCTCCTCAATAGTCCGATGCTCGGCAATAGCAGTGACAGTCAGGCAGACGGGAGTAGGTAGGAAAGACTGAGTCGCGGCAATAATCCCGGCAAGGTCTGTGCAGTGGCCAATGGAATCAGGCGGGAAGTTCCTCGACGGCGGGATCGCCGGTTTGAAGCTTCCGCACTTTACGAAAGGGCAGGCAAGATGAGTCAGGAAGCAGTAGTGGAACGGACCTCTACGGAGGGAGGGTTGTATTTGACCTTTGCTCTCGATGGCGAGGAGTATGGGCTGGAGATTCTCAAAGTGCGTGAGATCATCTCGATGTGCGAGATTACCTCCGTGCCGAGAACACCCCAGTTCGTCAAGGGTGTCATCAATCTTCGCGGTAAGGTCATCCCTGTAATTGATCTGCGTCTGAAGTTCGCCATGGCCGAGGCCGAGCAGACTGAAGAGACATGCATCATAGTGATAAGTCTCGGCGCGCTGGAGACAGGCATCCTCGTGGACAAGGTCTCCGAGGTGCTGGACATCTCTGATGGTGACATCGATCAGACGCCCCAGTTCGGTGTCAACGTAAACACAGAGTTCATCCGCGGCATGGGCAAGACCGGCAAGCGGGTGACGATCCTGCTGGATATAGAGAAGGTGCTCGGCAGCGATGACAAGGCTGCCGTGCAGGCATTGGCGCAGACAGAACAAGACACAGTTGTGCAGGGCTAGAAGCCACTGCAGAAGAAGAGAAGCACAAACAAGAGAATTAAGAGGGCATGACATGTTGACTGGGAGATATTGTCAGAAGCTGTGGATGACGGGCGCAAAAGCGCGGCGTATCCTTGGTGCTTGCAAAGTACCGAGTTCCTACGAGGAAAGGGATACGCCACATGGAACAGACTACGACATCCGAAGCC
>CAZANS010000560.1:823-1597 GCA_964486565.1 uncultured Victivallales bacterium | reverse complement strand
GGAACCCACAGGCAGACCCTCCATCGCTAGCTCTATTCGTCCCATCACGGCCCCTAGCAGGTTGTTGTAGTGATGGGCGATGGCCCCGGCCATGCGACCCAGCCCTTCTGCCTTCTGAAGGTGACGGATTTGCGACTCCGCCTGCTTAGACGCGGTGATATCCACGGACATTTCATAGCGGACCGTGCGGCCGTCCGGCCACGGGATCGCCTTGTCGATGCATCTGTACCAGCGCTTATTGACCTGGTTTTCGAATTCCCAGATATATGAACTCTCCGAATGATCACCGAAAATCTTGTCGTTCGTGCAGAAGGAACACGGTGCATCCAGGGACTGCAAATACTCGTAGCACTTGCGGTTACCGGGCGACCCGAGTTGGGCTTTAAGCACTCGGTTCGAAAAGAGCACCTCATGCGTCGCCGGATCGGCCACATAGACGGATTCGTCAACATTGTCGAAGATCGCCAACATGGCATTGTGGCTTTCCCTGACCGCTTCTTCCATCCGTTTGCGCTCGTTGATATCGCTCAACACGATTCGGCAGACGGGCGTGCCTTTTTCGTCCTGTGTTGTGGTCGCTTCCAGGCGCGTCCAGAAAGCGGGGCTGTCCGCTCGCAGCATCCGCAACTCGCATACCTGCGGTTCGCCGGATTCAAAAAGCTGTTTGCTGTGGTGGTAGTAGATGTCCTGATCCTTAAGCAGGATGAAACGGGAGATCTACTCCATGATCAGCCTGATACGGGGCACATACAGCAATGTGGAGACGGCGAGGTT
>CAZANS010000560.1:0-813 GCA_964486565.1 uncultured Victivallales bacterium | reverse complement strand
GCGAGGTTCACCTCCAGGATCAGCCCCTTTTCAGACAGGGTGCAATATCCCACCGGCGCAAGGTCGTACAGGTCAAAATAACGCGCCCGAGATGCGTCCAGTTCCTGCTCGGATTCGCGTAGCTCCTCGTTCTGCATCTCCAGCTGGATCTGGTGTGTTTGAAGCTCGTAAAGCAGCTCTTGAACTTCTTCGGGGGACAAGGCTGTGGCCGTGTCTTGGCCCCCACGAGACTCCATCAAGGCTTCCGCCCTCTTTCGGAGTTCGCTACGATGATTCGATCCGGCTTTGTCCTTTTTCACGGCTATGTGGCCTTCGGTTTCTTATTTGTCTCCCTGATGATCTCTTCATTTTTCACCATCAATCGTTGTTCCCTTTCCTCCTCCGTCCGCTTGCGCTCGGTTATGTCCTCGATAGCCAGGAGCATCAGCTCGGTCTTTTCCGTTTCGCTGTATATCCGGCGGGCGTTCAGTAGCATTGTCCGCTGCCCGATATCCTCAAAGTCGTGCTCGACCTCGAAGCCCTCGATGGTGGTATTCTTTGGAAGAATCTCCTCCAACAGCTCCCGCAGCGCGGGGATGTCCCACTGCTTGTTGCCCAGATCGTAGAGAAGCTTCCCTTTGGTCTCCTCCTCTTTCACCTTGAACTTCTGGAGAAAGGACCTGCTTGCCGAGACTACCCGCAGGTCGGCATCCAATACGACCAAAGGCTCTCGCAACGTGGCCACGATACCCTCGGCGTATTCACGAGCTTCCTGAACCTCTTGCGCCTTACGCTTGAGTTCGGTGACATCATTGAAGGTTATCACCACACCAT
>CAZANS010000559.1:0-1597 GCA_964486565.1 uncultured Victivallales bacterium | reverse complement strand
CCTGTTGAATCCGATGAAATCCCGAGATCCGAATATCACTTCAATGGCAAACCCTTTCATTGGCTGAATTACAACGAGGACCACACCGATCAGTTCTGTCTTCTGGATTTCGGGATGATGTTCTCAGGCAGGACATATAACGCGATGACCGAAGTATGCCTCTACGCCTTTACAGAGATCAATGCTGGAGACGCAGGGAGTTACCTGATGAAGATTCTCTCCGACGACGATATTGTTGTCTGGGTCAACGGCGGAAAGGCCGCATCAATAACAGAAAAAGGCCCGCCGATCAGGACTGCACAGGAAAAGGAAGTCTATCTCAATAAGGGAACGAACCGGATTTTGTTCCGTCTGAACCAGAATGAAGCCCAGTGGCAGGCAGGGATCCGCATCAGAACCGAGGATGATAAGGTCGCTGATATCACGGGGGTCTCGGCAAGGTGAATGAGAGGGCGGCGAGGAGGGCCGCGCCAGCCGAGGCGAGGGCGAGGCCTGTGTTGAATCCCGGGGTGTGAAACTTCAGTGTGATGATTCGAGGGTTTTTGTTGTGCGTGATATCTGTGCTTATGAATCCGCCGTCGGCGGGGTGCAGAGGGAGTTCGTTGCCGTCGTCGTCGTAACAGTGCCATCCCGGCGAGAGCCAGTCCCTGACGACAAGCGTACCCATGCCGCCCAGGATCTCGAGCTCGAGATGGCCGGGAGAGTCCTTCAGAATGCGAATTCCGCTATTACCGTCTGAAAGAGATTCCGGGTCCTGGAGTAGGGATATCCTCGGTTTTGCAGACATGTTCTCCATGATAGTGAATTCCTTGGCCGCGGCCATGAGCCTGCACCCGGGAGGGATTTGCAGAAGCCCCGGCGGGGGGCCGGCGATATACCTCACGGAAGTTTTGCTGAGCAGCGCCATCGGATCTGCTGCTGTGAAGTTGAAGAAGTCATAGTAGCTCTGCTCCATGAGGGCTGAGAACCCGTTGGGGACCCTGACCTTTCTCAGCACGGGGGCATTGTCGCTCAATGAGTTGAAGAATGTTAGTTCTGGCTCGGCAGACGGGTAGCGGAAGCTGTCGGCGGCGAAAATGCGCCACTGGCTCCGGTCGAACGCTGGCAGCTCTCCCTCCCAAGCTGAAGCATTGACGAAGCTGGACACAGGCAAAGTCCAGCGCACCAGGTACGACCAGGAGACCAGCTGCACCAGAGTCAGGGCGGCAATCCATGCCATTATTTTTCTTGGGAAGTGGTTTAAGGTCTTTGCAAGTGCGACTATCAGCACGAGGCAGGAGATGCTCGAGAGAATGCTTCCTGCCTGCCACATCAACACCCTCTCGCCGCTCCATCGGGATCCATGAGCATGGAAGAAATCGCCGAACCCGGCGGGGGACAAAATGTACCAAAACCCAAGTGCGAAAAGCCCCAGGCACAGCGGGGCAATAAGCCATCGGGCTGTCATGGCGTAGATTTTGCGAAATTCGCATTTGGGTGACTCGATCAGGTTCAAACCATGTGCGCCTGCAAGGATCAGAAGGATATTCGCCCATGTCAGGAACTTCTCGGGATGCCGGAAGAAGCTGAAACCGGGAAGGAATCTGTATAAAATGCT
>CAZANS010000558.1:0-1603 GCA_964486565.1 uncultured Victivallales bacterium | reverse complement strand
TTTCTGCGTCCGATATAACGTGCCTGACGAATCCCTAATTGAACCAGGCGTGCCAGCCGATGCTCAACGGATTGACGCAATCGTTGATATTCCTTGAAATCATCGGTCTGTTGAAATGCTCTGGCTTCCTGCAACAACTTTTCTTGAGGATGTAGACCCACAGTCCGGTATTGCCTTTTCTTTGACTTGATACAATCTGAATTCAAAGGACAATCTTTGCATTGTGCTTTATCAAACACAAACATTTGTCTTCTGATTATCTCACCACTGGCATTTTTACGCGTCCCTTGCGGAACCAATTTCTCTGTCATCTGTCCATGAGGACAGGTGCAGGTCATGGCCTCCAGGTCAATCACAAATGCATCTTTGTTTATTTGGTCACGCCGCCCATGCCGGGCAACTTTTGCAATCAATTTGCGATCGGCATCAGCATACTTCTGACGAGTACCACCATCCCCATAGGCACAGTCCCCAATCGTTTCTTCCACATCCTGCCCCGTGTTTTCCTCACTGGCTTCCGTCAATTCCAGTGCTCTTTCATGATCCGGAGCATTCCCTGCCAAAACTTCAACGGCTGTGATCAGTTGACTTTCGGCATCCACCGCAATCGCCGCTTTATGTCCCTCAAACCGATTCGATACACTCTTGTGCCCATATCTCATTTCCGGATCATGAACCGATATGATCCGGTCTTTTGCTGTCCCTTCTTTGATCGTTATCTTTTCCGGCGTACGTTCCACATCCTGGCGAATAATCTGTTTCAGTAAACTTCCCGCTTCATGTACTTTTTGTCGATTTTCATCACCCTCTTCAAGTAGTGCGACTACTTCATCAGCCAGTTTCAACAGTCTGTCTGCATCTTCAACGATCTCTTTCAATAACCCATCCCGCTCTTCCTGATTATCCCAATCGATCTCGGCTTCACCTTTGATGCTCGAACCAAAATACCGGTCATATCCCTGTGCTTTTCCCCATTCCTCAGTCATTACTTCTTCAATCTTTGCGATTGCCCTTATCAATTGCACGATACTATCTGCCAATAAATTGTAGGTGTCCTTCACCGCTCCCCGCCCTAATATTTTCGTCGTATCCAATACTGCTCGCAGCTTGCCTTTCTTCAAGTACCCCGACTGTTTTGCATATTCAAGACTTTTTTGAAAGACCATCCTCATTTTCTCATTCACCACCAGTTGGGCCCGGAATAATTGCAACGTGCTCTTCGCAAACGGTCGTTCTTCAACTTCTACTCCCAGCGCTACTTTCCATCGCAGATCGTAATCTGCCCTCGCCTTTGCCTCTTCGTCTGAGACTTGCTCATAGGTTTGCAATATTAATGCGTTTGCCAGCAAACTCGGCGCTACACTTGGACGACCATTCTCAGGACAATACATTTCAGCAAAGTCTTCATCTCGAAACAGCTTCCCCCTCTGCCTTGCCAGAAATCCGTACATTGTTTCTTGTCCTACATAGTCCAAATACAGTTGATCCGCTTCGAATAGTCCTGGTTGTTGGCGTTTTCCGATCATTTCTTTTCTCCTGCCTTTCCTCTCGCGGAGTGTATCATATCCTCCCGTTTTTCGCGAGCTTTTCGGCCAGACTTCTA
>CAZANS010000557.1:0-1606 GCA_964486565.1 uncultured Victivallales bacterium | reverse complement strand
CAGTATTCTCTCAAGCCGACCCAAGGGTCGGGGAATTAAACCCAATTGTGATTAACAAGCATGAAAAGAGTCTGAATGGCACGGGCTCCGCCTGCCATTCTCACCCATCTGCCTGTCCATTTCGGGCGACGATTGCGGCGGACGATTGGGAGGTTTCTCCTCGTAATCCGTAATCGTCGCCCGTCATCGTCCACCGGTTCCAATTTCCATTTCTTTTCATAAAGGCAAATTAGTGACGGAGTATTATCACATTAAAAGTTAATATTTTAGCTTTAACAGCTTGTTTTTTATTAAAACGCTACTATTTTATCATTTATGGACTACAAGAATTCATATATTTTGAAGATGCCCGAGGAGTTGTCCTTGGAACTGGCGGGGAAGCTTCGTGCGCTCAGGCTAACTCGGGGCTGGCGTCAGGAGACCTTAGCTGTTCGGTCGGGGGTTTCGCTCGGTTCATTGCGTCGTTTCGAGCGGACGGGGCAGATATCGCTCAAGCACCTTCTGGAGTTATGCTTCACCCTTGGGCGCATGGACGATTTTGAAGGGATTTTGAGGTTGCCGCCTGCAACGAGCATTGCAGAGCTTGAAAAAATGTCGGGGGGGCGGACTCCCAAGAGGGGCCGCCAATGAGGAAGCTTGACGTATTTTTGGCATCTTCCCCCTGCGAGAGCCGGCGAGTCGGGCAACTGGCAGAATCGGCAAACCGTATTTACTTCGAGTATGACTCTGATTTTCTTCAGTCTCCGCTATGGCTTTCGCCTTTCAAGCTTCCGCCTGCGGCCGGCCTGATTGAACACCGCGAACATGCTTTCGGGCCGCTTTTCGGTCTTTTTGACGACAGCCTGCCGGACGGCTGGGGATTATTGCTGATGGACCGCCATTTCCAACGCCAGGGGATAACTCCGCAAAGCGTCTCGGCATTGGACCGGCTTGCATATCTGGGTGATCGGACAATGGGGGCGCTGACCTACTACCCCCCGGCATCGGAAGAGACTCAGGACAGACGTGGCATTGACCTGCAGGCGCTGTCGCTTGAGTCTCAGATGGTTCTGGAGGGGAAAAGCGAGGACATCCTCCCTCAGCTTTTGCAGGCCGGCGGCAGCCCCGGCGGGGCAAGGCCGAAAGTTCTTGTCGGTGTTCGAGGCGACGATATGATCTGCGGGGAAAGCGATCTGCCGCTTGGGTATTCCGCATGGCTTGTGAAATTCCATCATTGCCGCGAAGCAATCGAGGATGGGCGCATGGAGTATGCATACTCGTTGATGGCACGCTCCGCCGGCCTGGATATGCCCGAGACCCGCCTATTTACAACTTCCGATGGGTCTGCGTTTTTCGGGGTCAAACGCTTCGACCGCCATCTGAATCAACGCATGCATGTCCATACGTTCGGGAATCTGATCCATTCCGACCGCCGTATCCCCGGGTGTGACTACCAGTCGCTGCTCAAGGTTGCGCGTGTGCTCACCAAAAACCAAGCGGAGGTGCAGGAGGCGTTCCGGATGATGGTCTTCAATGTGTTGGCGCGCAATCGAGACGATCACGTCAAAAACTTCGCCTTCGTCATGGATCCTGATGTCGGGGAATGGCATCTGTCCCCGGCCTATGA
>CAZANS010000556.1:0-1607 GCA_964486565.1 uncultured Victivallales bacterium | reverse complement strand
CTGGAATGGCATCAGGAGCATCCGAACTATCTGTATGTCAAGGTGATAGACGGGCCGGTGCAGGTGTGGCGGCGCGGCAACGACTACGTCGGCAAGAAGAGCCCGGCAGCCAAGAAGAACACACGCATACCCTTCGGCCATCCAGAGGCGTTCCTCGAGGCATTCGCAAACAACTACACAAACTTCGCCGAGACCCTGATCGCACATATCGAAGGCAAGAAGCCCAACCCGCTCAGCCTCGATTTCCCAACCGTGCAGGACGGCGTCAGAGGCATGCAGTTCATCGAGACGGCCGTCAAGAGCTCGAAAAGCTCACAGAAATGGACTCAGTTCCCCAAATAATCAAAACGGATCAAAGGAGAAAAGACAATGTCAAGACCAGTTACCCTTTTCACCGGCCAGTGGGCTGACCTGAGCCTCAAGGACCTTTGCAGGAACGCGAAGGCCTTCGGATACGACGGTCTCGAGCTGGCATGCTGGGGAGACCATTTCGAGGTCTCCAAGGCCACCCAGGCGTACTGCGACGCGAAACGCGATCTGCTGAAGAAGAACGGATTGAAGGTTTTCGCGATCTCCGCGCACCTTGTCGGGCAGGCCGTGTGCGACAATATTGACTCGCGCCACCAGTGCATACTCCCTGATTATGTATGGGGCGACGGCAAGCCCGAGGGCGTCAGAAAACGCGCCGCAGAGGAGATGGTCAACACCGCCAAGGCCGCTAAGAAGCTCGGCGTAAAAGTCGTCAACGGCTTCACCGGCAGCTCGATCTGGCACCTCATCTACTCCTTCCCGCCGGTGTCCAACGACATGATCAACGCCGGATTCAAGGATTTCGCTAAACGCTGGAAGCCCATCCTGGACGAGTTCAAGAAGCTCGGCGTCAAGTTCGCGCTCGAGGTGCACCCCACAGAGATAGCATTCGACATCGCCTCCGCCGAAAGGGCAGTCGAGGCGCTAGACGGCCATCCAGCCTTCGGATTCAACTTCGACCCCAGCCATCTCGGATACCAGGGCGTTGACTACGTCGAGTTCATCCACCGCTTCAAGGATCGCATTTTCCATTGCCACATGAAGGACGTCGGCTGGGCAAAGCATCTCGTGGAGGCAGGTGTCTTCGGCGGGCACACACAGTTCGGCGACCGCCGCAGATTCTGGGACTTCAGGTCCCTCGGACGCGGAGACATTGACTTCGAGGAGATCATCCGGGCGTTGAACAGGATCAACTACACCGGCCCCCTCTCCGTCGAGTGGGAGGACAGCGGGATGGACCGCGACGAAGGCGCCGCAGAAGCATGCTCCTTCGTCAGAAAATTTGACTTCAAACCCTCCAAGATCGCATTCGACGCCGCTTTCGACGAGTAGTCCGCACTGAAAACCCATCCGTCATAAGGGGCGCCGACAGGCGCCCCTTATCGTCCACGCCTTCCGTCTTCAGCATCTTCATGCCCCTTTTTTTTCATTTCAACGCTGGAATTTTACCGCAGACATATTAATTTCCCCTCTGCGCACCCGCACAACCCCGTGGTGTAATGGTAGCACAAGTGGTTTTGGTCCACTTAGTCTTGGTTCGAGTCCAGGCGGGGTTGCCACAGCATCATCACAAAATC
>CAZANS010000555.1:0-1609 GCA_964486565.1 uncultured Victivallales bacterium | reverse complement strand
TGTCTGGTTGTTTTTTCATTGCGAACTCCGAAAATCGGCCTCGCAGTCAGACGGTTATTGTGGTGGCAGCATCCCCATAGCCGGCTTCGGCTCCTTCGGGCGAGCGATACGACGGAATTGGAAACCGGCAATGTTCCACGTTGGGAGCGCTCCACAAACCAAAACACCCTGCCGCAGAATCAGGCCACCGATCAAGCCAAGCAGCGCACCAACCGATGCGACGGCCAACCCGACTGAGCTGAGATAGACAAAAAGCATCAATGCCAGCGGCACTGCCAATCCAAACACAAAATAGCCAACTACGAAATAACGTTTGTTGAGAATCCGTTCCGCTGACTCCCTAGAATCGGGACGCTTGAAAGCCGCCTGAAAAAAGAAGAGGATCGCAAGCACTTCGACGACAACGAACGCCGCAGCTTCAGCCGCCATCGTCTTCATTTCGCTGGCGATTTCGGCAGCTTCGCCAAAGAGTGCCATGCCGAGCATGATCGTAAAGTGGCCGGTAACCAGTGCGGAGATCACGAACACGACAGGAACGATACCGGACGTCCAGAACGGCATTCCCTTTGAGGCCCCAAGCAGGATTCCCGTGTAGGCCATGGTTCCCACGGCGAAGACGATTGTCACACCGGAGATCACCTTGACCAATCCGCTTCCCGCGGCATCACCAAATTGATGCAGGAGGAAGTGAATAAACGAGAGGATCATAAAGATGCTAATGATCCAGAAACCTCGAGCGATCCACGACGTCCCGGGCTTCATTCCGGCATATACTGCTTTGGCCGGCTGGCCCAAGTCAGCCAACAGTGCCACGCTTCCGATCGCCAGCGCAGGAAAGCTGATCCACAAACCAACCGTCGTGGACAGTCCCATACCATCACCTGCAAAGCCGTTGATGGCAGCTATCGTATATGCACCTGCTCCGACACCGCCGAGAAACAAGTAGATCGCTATCAGCCAGTTCCATTCCGTTTGTAACTGGCCGTTGACTTTCGGATCCATGGTACGTCTCCTACTCGCTGTTAGAAAAACTCAGGCCCAACATACTCCGCGCCGAGGTGAACCTACCGCGGCATCAAGTAGTATACTTTGGGTTTGTTACCTAATTCTGGATTGAGCGGCTGGCCACGATGCCGCTTGATGAGAATCGACACCTCACTATTCGGGTCGTCGAGATCTCCAAACACACGGGCGTGAGCCGCGCAGGCCTCAACGCAGGCAGGATCCTGACCTTTCGGGATGCGGTCTTTGCAAAAATCACACTTTGTTGCGACACCGACCCCTGAATCCTCTTCCCACTTCATCTTGCAGAACTCCTCATACTCGGAGAGCGGAAGCCCTTCCGGGAAATAACTCTCCCATTTTTCCACAGTGTACCGCGCGCCGTAAGGACACGCCATGAGGCAGGACTTGCATCCCATGCATTTGTCCTTGTCCACAACCACGATTCCGTCATCCTGCTGGTACGTGGCACCCGTCGGGCAGACCTCCACGCACGACGGCTCCTCGCATTGATTGCAGAGAACCGGGAGAGCCTGACGGACCGTGTTAGGATAGGTTCCCTCTTCACCCTTGAGGACTCGGGCCCAAAAAACCCCAGGCGGAGTAT
>CAZANS010000554.1:0-1611 GCA_964486565.1 uncultured Victivallales bacterium | reverse complement strand
ATACAACCACGATGTTCAAGTCTGCACCACCTACCTCCTTCCAGTTCTTCACCTTGCCGGTGTAGATGTCCTTGATCTGCTCAAGCGTAAGCCCTTTGACAGGATTGCTCGGGTGAACTATCACGGGAAGTCCGTCGAGCGCCACGACATGCAGTGTCGGAGACACCCCGTTTTCAACAGCGGCCTTGAACTCGTTGTCCTTCATAGCCCGTGACATGGCGCCGACGGCGCAGGTCTTGTTGATCAGACTTTTCGCCCCGTTGCCGCTGCCGGACTCGCTGACGGTGATGTTCACATTAGGGTTCTTCGACATGTAGTACTCTGCGAAGGCCTTCGCGATCGGCCCTACAGTTGTCGAGCCGTCAATCACGATTCTGTCCTGGGCGTTCACGGAGAATGCCATGATTCCCGCCGCGACACCACCGATGATCTGTCTTCTCGTCATCTCTCACCTCTCTTCTTGTTGTTTCAACACTACTCTTGCCAGGGAACGTATCCCCGCCTTTGTTCAACAAAAATATCCCTCTCTTGTTAGTCTTTTGTTAAGGCTCGGTTAGAAGGAGGTGAAAAAATCATACTATACTCAGAGGAAAACAGGGACGGAGTATTATTTCCTCGGTCAATTCCACCTGAACCCTGAACACTATTCCTCCTACCACCCGTCTTCGCCTTAAGGCTACGCCGGGCAAGCCGACCACCGATTGCAGAGGAAGACACGATGAATCGTGGACTCCAAAGAAAGCGTTCACGACCATCTGGATATTTCGAGATGATTAGCAAAGCGGTGCTGGCAGGCCAGCACCGCATTCCAAAGGATGGCTGATGCTGTCGTTTTTTTTTGCATGTTCAGGCGAATACGGTTGGTTTTGCCGGCTTTCATGCGTGCAGCGCTTTGGAGTGCGCAACTTTTTTAGTTGCGCTTTGACTTTTGACGCTGGCTCGTTGATGCCAGCCATAGGGCTGGCGTTCCATTTCCTCACGCAGCACTCCAGTATGTATTCGGCATGATAACAGGAGAACGATTAGGGACGAGATGGCTCCTCAACCATGGGGCCTGCATACTCATGCCGCCTCATTCCGACTCTTTTGTTGAC
Source organism: uncultured Victivallales bacterium (assembly GCA_964486565.1). GTDB lineage: Bacteria > Verrucomicrobiota > Lentisphaeria > Victivallales > JAADHT01 > JAFGFR01. The sequence goes on along the minus strand of CAZANS010000554.1, from coordinate 517 downwards.
TTGACAATTCTTTTTCTAAGTGTACAGTAGAGGTGTGCACTTAGTTTATATATGGAGGATTGCCATGGAAGCCAGCGTCCTTGATTTAAGAAGGGAAATGGGGGAAGTCATGTCTGCCATTGACCGGCACGAAAAGGTCACGCTTACTTGTCGCGGTCGCCGCAAGGCGGTCATCGTTCCCTTGAAGGACTGGGAAAAAGAGACACCCAAGGTCGCCGATCTCCCCGCATTCGGGATGTGGGCCGACCGGAATGACCTTGACGATGTTTCCGCCCATATCCGCGAAATTCGCAAGCCCGGGAGCTTCTGATGCTTTTCGACACGGACGTTCTTGTATGGGCATTTTGCGGCTTTCCAAACGCGCAGAAGGAGATTGACACTGACAACAGGCGTTTTATTTCAGCAGTCACCTTTATGGAGCTCAACCAGGGGTTTAGGAATAAGACGGAGCAAATGCAAATAAAAGATTTTTTGTGTTAATTGGATTTTGAGATTCTTCCTGTGAGTGAAAACGTTT
>CAZANS010000553.1:0-1612 GCA_964486565.1 uncultured Victivallales bacterium | reverse complement strand
CGGTGACCAAGCTCCAAGGAGCGCGCGTCAGCGTCTGCATGCGCAGCTCCGCTAAGAACAAGCAGGCGCCGTGAGGTAGGCCGAAGGCGATGGGAAAATGAGTCGAGGCCGACGGGTGGCAGGAAGTCGGAGGACCGAATAGGAGCAATGACGCCGGGGAACCGAACGGCACCGGGACCCGGCCGAGCAAAGGCGGTCCGTGCTGGTACGAACCTCGTGAGGGAAACATGAAAGAAGCAGAGACTTCGAAGGGCATGTCAACGGGACTGATGAGGGTAATGGAGAGAGCGCGGAAGAATCCAAACGGCAAGATGCGCTCACTCGCTCACCATATTGACATCGAAGCGTTGGAAAGGGCGTTCCATCGCATCCGCAAGGATGCGGCGGTGGGAGTGGATGGTATGACGAAGAGTGCATACGGGGAGAATCTAGAGGAGAACCTCGCGGATTTACACAAAAGGCTGAAGGGGAAGAAATATCGCCATCAGCCGATACGCCGTAGCCAACTTCCGAAAGGAGGGGGAAAGACGCGGTCGATTGGGATATCTACGACAGAGGACAAAGTCGTTCAGGGAGCCATGAGTGAATTGCTGGGAGTGATTTACGAACAGGAGTTTCTGGATTGCTCGTACGGTTTTCGTCCGGGACGGAGTGCCCACGACGCGTTGAAAGCGCTTAACAAGTCGATACGATACGGCGAGGCCAATTGGATACTGAAGACGGATGTTGCGGCATTTTTCGACAGCATGGATCGCCCCGTGCTGCGTGGGATGCTCGACGAACGGATTGATGATAGGTCGCTTATGCGACTGATTGGGAAGTGCATCCATGTCGGGGTATTGGATGGAGTGGAATATCAGAAGACGGAGGTAGGGACCATCCAAGGGTCGATAGTTTCACCACTGCTCGGGAACATCTACCTGCACCACGTAATCGACAAATGGTACGAGAGCGAGGTGAAACCGAGAATGCGAGGTCGGACATGTCTGGTGAGATATGCGGATGACCTACTATTCGGTTTTGAAAGAGAGGAAGATGCAAAACGAGTGATGAAAGTGCTGGATAAGAGGCTCGGCCGATTCGGTTTGAGACTCTCGCCAGACAAGACAGAACTGTTGGACTATCGGAGGCCGGAGATGGAGCAGCAGGGAGGCAAAGGGCCGAGCGCCTTCGACTTCCTGGGTTTCACGCACTTCTGGCAGAGAGGCCGGAAGGGCAAGTGGCATCCGGCATGGAAGACGCGAAAGAAGAGCCTTAACAAGGCAATCAGAGAAAATCAGTCGTGGTGTAAGGCGAATCGGCATTTGTCGATCCCGGAACAATACGTCGCGCTCACGCGCCGCATAAGAGGGCATTTCAACTATTTCGGAGTGAACGGCAACCACAGGAGTTTGTCGAAGCTACGGAACAAAGTGGAGCGCTCCTGGTTTAGATGGCTCAGACGCCGGAGTCAGCGGACGCGTATGACCTGGAAACGATTCAACGGAATTCTGAAGGAATTCCCTCTTCCCAAGGTCAAGGTCTACAGAAATCTGTGGGCCGCTCCATGAGCCGTGCCAGCGGAGGAGCCGGATGGTGGAAATCTCCTAGTCCGGATCTGGCGAGGGCCCTG
>CAZANS010000552.1:0-1613 GCA_964486565.1 uncultured Victivallales bacterium | reverse complement strand
ACCCCAGCCCCGGAGCTTTGTCCGGCTTTTGTTGAACAATCTGAAAAGTATGCGATAATTTTGTTCGATCGACCACTTAATTTTCGTAATTGGTTTTTCGCACCCAAATTTTTCAAAGGCTTTATAGAATGGTGGTGTGTCAGGCTTTACCCCCCATATTCCGTATTGTATTAATAAATCCTCTACTGCCTTCACACCCTCATCGAGAAGTTTTTTTCGATCTCGCGGTAACGATGTTTTATACCGTGTGTTAAGCCGGATTAAGTAGTTTGCCTCCCATAATTCATACATGTCTCCAGCCTGGATGACGTCAATCTTAAGGCCGGGATAGGCTTTCTTGTGCTTAAGAATATTGCTCAGGAGTTTAGCCAGCGGTCTTTCGAGTGAACAGCCCGGCTCTCGTTTTTTTATCTTCTTGCCGAAGAGTCGTACTCGTTCAGGAGCCCATTTGTCGCAAACCACAAAGTTGTCCAAGAGGGACTCCTTCAGCAATCCTAAGTGCAAATCAGGGAGGACGACAATGATCTCGTCAGCCTTGGTTAAGCACTCCTTTTCATATTCATCCGTCAAGCTTATAAAGGACATAAGGTGTTTCCTGCAGATGGCGTCCCAGTCATCCTCAGCCGTAATCGATTTCAACAAACGACTGAAAGTCGGTGACCGGGACTCTAACGGTATCATCTTGAGTTTTTGAAAATCTCTATGATCACGATACCCTCCTCGTTTTAGTGTCTTTTCCTGGTGCTTTTTGAACTCGTTGTAATAGCGGTCCCGATGGTCGTTGTACGAACACAAGGCTACTACACTGTCGGTGATTACGCCGAAGGTCATAGCCGTTCCACCCTGATCTTTCCCTAGCCAACCGCCAACGTCCATGTAGATGAACGGCCTCTTGTTAACAGTAATTCTGCGTCGACTGGCTCGATAGTCTCCTTGACCCATGGCTGAACTTTTCCTAAGCTGGCAGATAATATTTCTCTGGCCCCATGGCATTTTTCCTCAGCCATGCTTTTGTTGAGAATCTCTGCAAGCTTTGCTTTTATGGTTCTGAACTATTCGTTGAACTGACCGACTCAATCAATGGTCAGCAGTTTCTCTTAGCATCGATTTTCACAGCAACTACCCAGCACTGAAGATAATACATCTCAAGATCGGGATTCATGTGTTGATTAACATCCGTGAACTTCTTTGAGCTTTTGTAGAGTGGCATCATCGGGTCGCCCCGTGATCGGCAGATCTTCTCGACTTTGAAACCTTTTCAGTGCCTGGCAAGTCCTGAGACCAAGTATGCCGTCTATTGGTCCGCAGGGAAATCCCAGGTTGTTCAGCCGACCTTGGACTCCGCTAATCTCAGTAAGTGGATCCATTTCACCAAACTTCAAATTGTATTCATCTACAGCAGAACCTGTACCAACCAACAGCTTGCCTCGCCGGGCGTTGCCAGGGCTGACATGGATGCCGCTGCCAGCATGGGATTGCCCAGGCGGCCTATGACTTGGCATCGATTGAGGGCTGCATTGAGGGCAAGGGCCTCGATGGCGAGGGGGTCAATGTCCCAGGCCTCTACTTCGGCGGCTCCGCTGAGCGCAACCGCGATGGCTTCGATGCCGCCG
>CAZANS010000551.1:0-1618 GCA_964486565.1 uncultured Victivallales bacterium | reverse complement strand
GGGGAACCAGAGAGAAATCGCAACCGGGATACTGAGGAAGCTGGGCTACAATGTTGAAGCAATCCCAAGCGGCGAAGAAGCAATTGTATATGTAATAGGACATTTCGTGGATCTGATCGTTCTTGATATGATCATGCCAAAGGGAATCAACGGGCAGGAAACATACGAGGCGATCATAAAGATTCGTCCAGGGCAGAAAGCGATCATTGCGAGCGGGTATGCCAAGACCAAAGAGGTGGACACTGTTCAGGATTTAGGGGCTGGAAAATACATTAAGAAGCCTTATACCCTAGAGAAGATAGGGGTTGCCGTAAAGGAAGAATTGGAGAAATAGGCAGTTTTCGAGCCCAAGGCCGGCAGAAGGGAAGTGGTTTTGGCCTGTTGGCAGGACACTCGGAGGAGTTTCATGATGTTACTGGACATGCGAACCATCGTCTTCAGCAATGTGCTCAGCTATAGCGTCTGTATGCTGGTCATTTTGTTGTTGTGGCATCAGAGCCGTAAACAGTTTGCGGGCACGGGCTTTTTGGTGTTTAGTTTTGCCTTTCAAACATCGGCGCTCTTTCTGATTGTCTTGCGCGGCACCATAGATGCGTGGATGTCCGTGGTTCTCGCCAATACCTTGGTGATTGCGGGAGCGCTCCTGGCCTATATGGGTCTGGAACGTTTTGTTGCCAAAAAAAGCTCGCAAGTCCATAATTATGTCCTGCTGGCGGCTTTTGCCTGTGTGCACACCTATTTTACTTTTTTTCAACCCAGCCTGGCCGCGAGAACTCTCAATGTGTCAGTCGGGTTGCTGATTATCTGTGTCCAGTGCGTGTGGCTCCTGTGGCACAGGGTCGAGCCCGGCACGCGGGGCCTGACCCTCGTCGTGGGCATGGTCTTCGCCGCTTACTGCCTGGTCAGTGCGGTCCGGATTGCCGAGTTTTTCATTGATATGCACCCAAGAGCCGAGTATTTCCAGCCCAACATGTTCGACACATTTATCATGGTTTCTTACCAGATGCTGTTCATTATGCTGACGTATGGTTTAGCGATCATGTTTAATAAGCGTCTGCTCATGGATGTCAAAACTCAGGAAGAGAAATTTTCAAAAGCGTTTCATTCCTCTCCCTATGCTATTGCGCTGACCCGCCTCTCCGACGGACGGATCATGGAAGTCAACGAGGGCTTCTTAAACATCACCGGCTACCGATATGAAGAGGTCATGGGAAAAACAACGCCGGAGCTTCACCTCTGGGACAGGGATGGAGACCGTGACGGCGTCATCCAAGAACTGTCGGAGAGCGGCAAGGTCCACGGGCGGGAATACCCGTTTCGGAACAGCTCGGGGGAAATACTCACCGGACTTTTTTCGAGCACGATCATCTCGATCGACGACGGGAAATATGTTCTATCGAGCATCAGCGATATCACCAATCGCAAGCGGGCGGAGACGGCGTTGATAGAAGCTCAAGCTAAGTTAGAGCGTCGGGTCCGGGAGCGCACCGCTGAACTGTCAATAGCCAACGAGAAATTAGCGCAGGAGGTAGAAGAGAGCAGGAAGGTAGGGAAAGCATTGCAAGAAAGCAATGAACGGTATCGCACACTCATTGAGTCGGTTACCGATGCAATCGTG
>CAZANS010000550.1:0-1623 GCA_964486565.1 uncultured Victivallales bacterium | reverse complement strand
TGTGAAACAAAAAGTGCCTCGTTTGCTTATTGTGGATGGACAGCAGCGACTTACGTCTTTGTATACCGTTATAGAAGGCATCCCTGTGCTTCGCAAGGACTATAACCAAGAACGGATTCACATTGCCTTCCGCCCTAGAGACCAAAAGTTCGAGGTCACTGATGCTGCCATTCGTCGAGATCCTGAATTCATTTCTGACATCAGCCAACTATGGTCAGGTAGCCTGTCGCGAACTCGATTCGTCAAAAGCTTTCTAGAGCAATTAGGTAACCACCGTCCCCTTGATGAAGACGAAGAAGACGAATTGTCCGAGACAATTGATCGTCTATATGATCTTCAAGATTATCCATTTAGAGCTTTGGAGCTTTCCTCTACTGTTGATGAGGAAAATGTAGCCGAGGTCTTTGTCCGAATCAATAGCAAAGGCACCACCCTCAACCAGGCTGATTTCATTCTCACTCTGATGTCGGTATTTTGGGACAAGGGTCGTACAGAGTTGGAGCACTTTTGTCGAGATGCCCGTCAACCCTCCACAAGCGCCAGTTCTCCCTACAATTACTTTATCCAACCCGATCCAGACCAATTGTTGCGGGTGAATATGTGTCTAGGATTTCGTAGAGCGCGTCTGCGCCACGTTTATTCTATCCTGCGTGGCAAGGATATGGAAACAGAAGAGTTCTCTGATAAACTCCGTGAGCAACAATTCGCTATCCTAGAAGATGCCCAGGGCTATACACTGAATCTGCAAAACTGGCATGAATTCCTCAAGGTTCTCATGCGAGCGGGTTTTCGCAGCGAGAAAATGATATCCTCGCAGAACGCACTGCTTTATACCCATGCTCTTTTCCTGATCGGCAAGCGTGATTATGGGATTGATAGTTACACGCTTCGGAACATGATGGCCCGCTGGTTCTTTATGGCTTCACTGACAGGTCGCTACACCGGCTCATCGGAGACGAGGATGGAGCAAGACCTTGCGCTTCTCCGAGGAATAGAGCGCGGTCAAGAGTTTGTCCAATTGGTAGAACGCATTATTGCGGATGCATTCACAAAAGATTACTGGAACATTAATCTACCCAATGCTCTGGCGACTTCTTCAGCCCGCAGCCCATCCCTTTTTGCCTACTATGCCGCTCTCAACTTGCTGGGGGCAAGAGTTCTCTTTTCCAAGATGAAGGTATCTGAACTGCTTGATCCGGCATTGAGAGGCCCCAAGGCAGCCATAGAACGCCACCACCTATTCCCGCGTGGCTATCTTAAAACGCTCGGTCTCACCAGCATGCAGGATACAAACCAAATAGCCAACTTTGCTTTGGTGGAATGGTCTGATAACATTGGCATTTCCGACAAACCACCTTCGGAGTACTTTCCCCAATATGCTTCTCGCTTTACCCAACAAGAATTGGACGAAATGATGTACTGGCATGCGCTCCCGCAAGGGTGGGAAAAGCTAGAGTATCCCGAATTCCTTGAAGCCCGGCGTAAAGGAATCGCAAGGGTCATCAGGGATGGGTTTCTCAAGTTGAGTGAAACGCTGGATGAATGATAGTAACAATCTTTTTCAGCACAGGTAGAGGTTGTTTCCAGCGCACACCCAATTCAAGTTTATCTTGAGAAGTAGAC
>CAZANS010000549.1:0-1624 GCA_964486565.1 uncultured Victivallales bacterium | reverse complement strand
TATGCTCTGAAGTATCAGCCCACTGTAGCCGGTATACTCTCGTATCACCTCAGGAATCCGCATTTTGTAGAGTGTCCACGAAGGCAGCATGCGCATCCACATTTTCTCGGCGTTTGTGCCTGCTGCTACAAGCGAGTGGACTATCCTCTCGAAGGTCATTGCGGAACTGTCGTAGTATACCACGGCATCGAGATGGCAGGTATCTATCCCGGCCTCCTCGAGACAGTAGTTGATGGCGTTGACCGGGAAGCGCCGGTCGTTTTTCAGTCGAGTGAAACGCTCCTCCTCCGCTGCGGCCATTATCTCGCCGTTACAAATCAACGCCGCCGCGGAATTATGGTAGAAGCACGATATGCCTAGGATGTACTTGTCGTCTGCGGACTTTCGCGGGTACCCCGCCGCCGCAGGGTTGCTGGATGATTTGTCCGCCGATCCATTCAAAGAGGCAGATTTGCCTTTCAAAATCTTTTCCAGTCTCGGGCAGCTTCTGATTTTCGAGGCCATTGTCTCGGCAACCACATGATTGGCGGCAGGTTTGAAATGCCCGCCGATTTTGTATATGAAGCCATACCTTTCATTCCATGGCCTCGACAGCAGAGGAGTGGTCGCATCGGCGACAAACACACCTGCTTCGTCTTTCTCAAGCCCCTCAAACAGCTTTTGATATGCAGGCCTGGTACCATGCAGGAAAAACTCATAGGTCGGTATCGGGACAATCAGCACCGGCTTCGGCGAGACCTCCCTGACGAACTCCTTCAACACCCCCTCCAGCAAGCGCCAGCCCCGGCTGGTATTGTCGAGATACTCGGGATAAGGCTGTATCCCACTGACACGGTAAAGCCATGACTGCAGCTCGGGATGCTTCTCCCTGAAAAGCCCTCGTGCCCATGAAAGGTTTTCTGACCGCCGGTACCATGAGACAAGCCTCTCACCCAGACCCGCGCCACCGTCAGACCCCGTCGTGTCACCTCCTGCGGCGGGGCGGGTCAGAGGCACAGGGACATTCCTCAGCTCAAGGGAGCCATCTGCGCCAAGCTCAAAATAAGGCTTTGGAACCAACACACTTCTCCCGCTGACCCTGTCAAGAGATTTGCGCTGCCTGGCCTGGACACGCTTAATACTGTCCACCTGCACGCAAATAACCACAAGATCCGCCTCTACATCCCGGGCGAACTCCCGATATGCCAGAAGATGCTGGTCAGTCCCTGTCCCCGGGATACCATAGTTGTAGACCTCCACATCAAGCATGGATGCGAGCATATCAGAATACCGCTCGGAGTTGCTGACGTTGTCGCCCGCGGTGTACGAGTCCCCGAACATCAGGATTCTCGGCTTGTCTCCCTTTTTCTTAGCGAACTCGAAATTGGATCGGAAGCCCTGTGAGTTCGTTACCACATAGAAACCCTTCTCCTCGTTGGCGAGCCTGGCCTTCTGGTTGGGGACAAATATATGCCCGATACGCTCATGGTAACGCAGCAGCATCCTGTGGGTGGTATGATTAAGCAAGGACATGGGGAAGTTCTAAAGTTCTAAAGTGCTGAAGTGCTGAAGTTTTAAATAAAGAATAAGACAGAAATCTTTACCACAGAGACACAGATTTAATGATTGTGGGATTGAAGGATTT
>CAZANS010000548.1:0-1643 GCA_964486565.1 uncultured Victivallales bacterium | reverse complement strand
CAACTTCAGCATTCTGTTTCAAGAAAGGCTTGACCATTTGTCGCCAGGTGTCAGGGCTCATTAACATAGAGCGCTGGCCGGCAATATCGTCACCCAGCCAAAGCCAATCCAGGTCAAACCGCTGACAGGCTGCTTCCGACAGGCTTATAGAGAATTCTGTGCATCGCCTTAACATTTCTTGAGTCAGGTCGGGATTAAGTGCTATCTCCGTCAGTGTTTCTTCCATGCCGCGCAGCCGCCAGTACATCTCAAAGACGCAGGGTGAGACATCGCAGCCTACAAAATAGTCGTCCCTAAATTCCATCACCGGCTTCATCAAATCCACGAGCATATCGATGCGGTCGAAAGGAAACGTGTACTGCAGAACCTCTCTTTCGCCGCTCTCAGCCAGAGGAAATTTAGAGATCTGGTTGAAGCCGCCGATGCGAGTCCACTCTATCCCCCACTCATCCAAGTGCGAGTCGCCATCGTGCTCGTGCACAACCCCCTCCATTGCGTAGTTATTATGCACCCACGTCTGGCGGATATCATCCCCCATGGCCGCTGGCACATATTTGGCCGGGATTTCCAGCAGCCTTGCCAGCCTCTTGGCCGTTTGAGGGTGGTACCACATAAAAATCGGGACTCGGTCTGTAGGCTTGCGTTGCAGCGCTGCTTGTACACGCTCTTTTGAAGTCATCAACGTGGTATCCAAATTGATACAAAACAAAGATGTTCAGCCTCTTCAGGAAGGCCGTTCATGACTATAACGCAGGAGCAGGTGATTTTCAAGGTCCAGGATCAAACTAAAAAAGTCCAGCATTTCATCCGGCAGGCCTCCTGTGTTAGAATACGGCGGTGAACATTATAGTGCAATGGTATTGTGGTTGGCGCCCGGTGCGTCTTGTTACTGGTTTGGAGACTGGCCTCGGAGACTGTAACGACAGGTTGCTTAACCGCACAACGTCAAGAAAGCGAATTGAACCTATGAAGAAAAACTGCACATTACTCGTGTTATTCACCGGGCTTGCATTGTCCGGCGCTGTTCGTGCTGGGGCGTCGGCTTCTGTTGCCGCAGTACTGCAGCCTTTTGTCGAGAAACACGAACTTGCCGGCGCGGTCGCGCTGGTCGTTGACAAAGACAAGGTGCTGTCGGTGGAAGACGTTGGGTTTGCCGACATCGCCGGGAAGAAGGCAATGAAGACGAACACGATGTTCTGGATTGCCTCGCAGTCGAAGGCTATGACCGCGACCGCCGTGCTGATGCTCGTGGATGAGGGAAAAATCGCACTCGACGATTCGGTGGAGAAATATCTGCCGGAGTTCCGCGGCCAGATGGTTGTGGCTGAGAAGAACAATGATCATATACTGCTTCGCAAGCCCACACATCCCATCACCATCCGCGAAGTGCTCAGCCACATGAGTGGCCTGCCATTCAAATCCGCCATCGAGGAGCCGACACTTGATGGCCTGCCGCTGGCGGCCGCCGTGCGCAGCTACGCGATGACACCGCTGCAGACCGAGCCGGGCACACATTACCAATACTCCAACGCCGGCATCAACACCGCGGCGCGTATCCTCGAGGTGGTGAGCGGCGAAGAATATGAGAGCTTCATGCAGCAGCGGCTCTTCGATCCACTTGGCATGAAGGACACCAGCTTTTG
>CAZANS010000547.1:0-1653 GCA_964486565.1 uncultured Victivallales bacterium | reverse complement strand
CGGCCCGTCTCGAAACAAGTTTCTCGCGGGTCTGCAGGTGACCCGGGAGCGTTCGGCCCGGAATAGGACTTCGCGCATCCCCGTTTGGACTGCACATATTTCGCTAACGCGCGGGAATTGTGCCCCCGAATAGACAAATCGGGGTGGCTCAGATGTCTTATTCATATGGCAGAGACCCTACGCATGGAAGACGGCAACATTGAGAAGCAGATCAAGGCATCGCTTGCGGCCGATGATTCCTCGGCTTTGGACTTGATCTGGAACGAGTATGCGTCGGACCTGCTGGGGTATCTGGTGACCATTCACAGATCACGCCATGAGGCGGAAGATACCCTGCAGGAGGTGTTCGTCACAATCGCGACCAAGCGGGCCTATGTTGCGGTCGCCCGGAATCTCAAGGCATACCTGTTCAGGCTGGCGCGGAATACCGCGCTCAACCGGATCAAGCGGGAAGGCCGCAGGCGCGAGAAACTCCATCAGGCTGGCGACTGGCTGGAGGTCGAAGCCCCGAATGCCGGCGGGGAAGACCGGTCGGGGCTGTTGGCCACCGCACTGGCCCAATTGCCGGAAAAGCAGAGGACGGTGGTCGTTTTGAAGTTCTTCAGGGACAAAACCCTAAGCGAGATCGGAGACATGCTCCGGATTTCGGGGAATACCGCGGCCAGTCGCCTGCGGTACGGTATGGAGAAATTGAAACACCTGCTTACGGAGGAATCGCCATGAACAAGGCAGAACAGGACACCGGAGTGATGGAAGAATGCCTGCGCGGGTATCGCGTGGTGGAGCCGACGCCGGAACTAAAGGCGCGCGTTTTCAGCGCCGCGCGCGAGGCATGGAACGTAACGCCGCCAGCCAACGATATTCCTTGGACCTGGCCCATCCTGCGTCTCGCCGCGTGCCTAGTCGCCGCGGCCATTCCCGTGTTCCTGGCGCACACCGCGGATTCGTCCTCTGGCGCAGGTTCCGGCGTCATGGAGCGTGAATCCGCCGCCGTACAGGACACCGCCGACCTGTGGGCCATGACCGGGCGGTTGCAGTTTGCGAGTCTGCATCGTCGGGCCGCCGCGATGCGTGAGCCGGAAGGCCCGGATCTTCTGGCCGGGCATCTGCGGGCGCTGTCGGCCGAACTGACCGACCATCGGACCAATGGCGGGTGAACATTTCGTGGTGCGGTTAGACAAACCCGTCCTGTCCGGTTGTCTCTACTGTGAATCCGCGCAACCGCGGGACAGCCAAAATCAGTAAAGGAGTATGGGTATGAAGAAACGGACAGCAGTCATCCTGAAATGGGTCGGAATTGTCGTGGTGGTATTGGGGTTCGCGTACGGAGCCATGGACTTCGCTTCGCGCCGCGCCCTCAAACGCGAGTACGACGCCCTGCGGGCGGAGGGGCGTCCCATGGAACTGCGGGAGATCGTCCCGCCGGCGATCCCCGACGCCGAGAATGCGGCGCTCGTCTACAACGCCGCCATCCAGATGTTGAAAGCCGAGCCGCCTGTCAAACTGGACGGCTACACTCCGCCCTCCGGTCATGTCATCGGGAATCTCTTCGAGCAACTCGGCGATGTCGCATCGGCAACCTTGGCGAGCTCAACCAACACCATCGCGGCGGAACACGTTGCCCGGCTTCTTGACCATCCACGCGTCGTCGAG
>CAZANS010000546.1:0-1656 GCA_964486565.1 uncultured Victivallales bacterium | reverse complement strand
CTCATGGACTGCTTCCAAAGCCCGTAGGTGGCCAGCTCCGCCTGAGGCGAGGCGCTATGTCCGACATCAACGAACATCCGCTTCCCTTCAAGAGCCACCGCATTCACGCCGATCGAGCCGTAAACTATACCCGCGAAGGACAACGCCACTATTCCCGCCAGCAACGAGCCAAGCGCCTTGTACGGCATCCCGGCCTTGAGGATTTTCAGGGGATGAATGGCCAGATATAGTGTAAGCAATGCCACGGGGAAAACAAAATATGTGGCCAGAGGCGTGCTCATAGGCAGAGCGTATTCCCCGGAGTCGGGCCTCATGATCTTCAGGGCGAACTTCAGCGCAGGTGGCACGCCCAAGGGGAAAAAGAGCACCGCGACGGTAGCGACTGCCGGAAGCGCCCTCATAAGGAAACGCACGGTTGCCATGACCCATTTGTTAATCTCGTCGCCACGGTGGAGCCGGCGGAAAAAGCAGACCGCAAGGATGGACAGCCACGGGAATGCAGGCATCACATAGTGCGGGAGCTTAGTGGCCGCCGAGGAAAATACCAGATAGGTGAATATCGCAGAGATCGAAGCGAAAAAGCAGAGCCTCGCCACAGGGTCGGAATCGCGAACCTCGCGTTTTGCCTTCAGCGGCATCCAGAAGGACGGCAGGAACACCGCCGAGAAAGGTATGCCCCCGAGGATGAACACCGCGATATAGTACAACGGCCCGCCGCCGCGGCTGACCAGGACCTTCGTCCCCCTCTTGAATATCTGGTCCATAAAAAAACCCTCGATATAGGCATCCCCGAGACGGTGGATCATGATCAGATACCAGAAGTTGACAGCGATGAAGATGACGATGCCCGCGGGGATCATGCTGCGCCGGAGGACATGAAGTATCTTCTCCTGAAAAATGCAGTACACCGCAACAGTCGGACCCATCACCGCAGGAGCCACAGGTCCCTTTGTCAGAAAGCCAAGGCCAAGGCAGAGCCAGAACAGCAGATACCACTTCACGTCCGGGCCGCGGCTCTCCTCCATGGCGATGAAAAAGCTCAGCAGACCGACTGTCACGAAAAGCAACAGCGGCCCGTCGGTCAGCGCCGTCCTCGCCACAATCACATATATCGGGGTAAATGCCATGACCAACGTGGAGGTGTTGGAGAACACGTCGTCACCGGTGATTTTCTTCAGCAGCCTCCGGAAGATAATAACCAGCAAAAACATGCACAGCGCCGAGGGCAGCCGCGCGGCAAACTCGTTGTGGCCGAAGACTATCAACGAGGGCATCGTCAGCCAGTAGATCATCACTGGCTTGTGGAAGAAATTCTCGTCGTTTATCGTCGGGACCACCCAGTCGCCCTTCCTCAGCATCTCCGCCGCCGTCCCCACATGGAAACCCTCGTCGCGGTCAATCAACGGGTAGGTCCAGAGGAATGCGAAATACAGCACCGCCAACAAAACTATACACTGCATATAAAATCTTCTAGACCCGAGAATCTTGAGGACTTCCGCATCGCCAGAATCCTTGGAAAATATCGCCTTGACCAGTTCTATCATATAATTCCCTTATTTTGAGGCAGCTTTACTTTTCTGCAGCAGTTTACGTGTAAGCACTATTGAAGCCGCGAGCATGGCCAGGCCTGCCGGGGCGAGTATGACCAGCCGGTAG
>CAZANS010000545.1:0-1657 GCA_964486565.1 uncultured Victivallales bacterium | reverse complement strand
GTCTGCCGCGCCTGCGCTCCCAACGCGGTTCACGCGGAGTTTTGAAACTGGCTCTCAATAGTGTCGAAAAAATCGATAATTTCAAAAATGTCGAAGGCAACCAGCCAAAAGATCAGGCGTAGTTGGGCTCCTTGACGGTCTCCAGAAGCTTGGCTATGACCTTGTCGGGATCCACACCCTCGCTCGATGCGGTGAAGTTGCAGAACAGCCTGTGCCTCAGAACGCTTGGTGCATACTCCCTGACATCTGCGCATGAGACGCTGAATCTGCCTTGCAGGAGCGCGTGCGCCTTGGCCGCGAACAGAAGGTACTGGCCGGCCCGCGGGCCGGCTCCCCAGCGAAGCCAGCGGTTGACGAAGTCGGGCGATTCCTCGGATCCCGGCCGTGTAGCCCTGACCAAGCTCGAAGCATATTTCACGACATGGCTGCTGACGGGCACCTGCCTGACAAGATGCTGCATCTTTATTATTGACTCGGCACCCAGTATCTTCTGGACTTCCCAGGTGAAGTCGCTGGTCGTGTCGGTTATTATCCGCTCCTCCTCGCTGGCATTGGGATAGTCCAGCCTGATGCAGAACATGAAACGGTCAAGCTGGGCCTCCGGCAGGGGATAGGTTCCCTCCTGCTCTATCGGGTTTTGGGTGGCGAGCACAAGGAAGGGGTCAGGAAGGCTGTAGGTCACCCCCGACGCGGTCACCCGCTGCTCCTGCATGGCCTCGAGCAGGGCAGCCTGGGTCTTGGGCGGGGTACGGTTTATCTCGTCGGCGAGCAGTATGTTCGTGAAGACAGGGCCGAACTTGAATCGGAACCTCCTGTTGTGCTCTGCGTCCTCCTCGAGAATGTCTGTCCCGGTTATATCGGAGGGCATCAAGTCGGGGGTGAATTGAATCCGGTTGGTCTCGAGATCCAGAACGCCGGCTAGGACTTTCACCATCAATGTCTTCGCCAGGCCAGGAACGCCGACAAGCAGGCAGTGCCCCCTCGCAAGCAGCGCGGCCATGATCTGCACCACCACATCCTCCTGCCCGATAATGACCTTGTGCATCTCCTCCACGAACTGTGACTTCATCTGCTCGATCTTCCCCATCGCATCCTCGTGGCTGTCGAATGTGTTGGTTGCAAAGGGGGTAAGCTGTATGACTGATTTTGCCGCGTCCGAGGCTCTCGGCATCTTCTCGAAGAAAAGGAATATCTTCTTCCCAGCCCTTATCCTGTCCCCTTCCGAGAGGACTACAGACTCGGCCTCGAGCGGCTTGCTGTTGTATGATGTGCCGTTGCGTGCCCCGAGATCCTTGAGAATGCATTCTTTGCCCTTGACACAACTAATCGAGAAATGTTGCCGGCTGACCAGACCGTCGTCCGAGATGATGAAGTCTGCGTCGTCGTTCCTGCCGAAAACCATTTCCTTGCCGAAAGGAAGCTCGACATATGCGTACTCGTCCTTCTCGTTGCGGTATTGCAGAAAAGCCATAGCCAATGCCTCCGGTGTTTTATCTGTCCCGACGTTTGCTCGACCGTGTCGAAAAGCGTACCCTACATTGCATCGGAAGACCTTGCAACACAAGAAATCAATTTCCCTCAGGCAAAATCAAAAAACCCTTTTCCCCTTTTTTCTTGTTGAACTTGGCTGCCGCGGGTGTAGAGTATTGACTGTGCG
>CAZANS010000544.1:0-1663 GCA_964486565.1 uncultured Victivallales bacterium | reverse complement strand
ACTATTCTTTCAAACGCATCTCGGGAGGCAGGCTGAAGGGCGAAGTGGACAATCAACACCACTACCGCCGAGGTGTGCCCGGAGCCTGGAAAGAGGAGCTCACTCCTCGCGTTGTGGAATATTTCGCTGAAAAGACGGATGACCTGCTATCTGTTCTCGGATACGACGATTACCAGGAATGACCGCAGCAGTCTGACGGGCTGTTGGCCTTCTGCTCAAACAACACAACTGTCACAGAAGACACATCCCTGGCAGACGCCAGGCTGGTCTCCCGTGAGACCGGGTTAGGGGTCAAGGTTAGGGGTCAGTCCTAATATCTGGTTAGGGGTCAGTCCTAATATCTGATAATACGGCTTCTTTCAGTCGTTTTCTAAGGCGACCGAGGGGGCCTGACCGGGCTACGTCACCTCGTCTGATATACGCACTCAGTGCTGTCGGAAAGCCCATCCGCAGCCGATCAGCGAGCCAGGCGTGACTCGCCATTGTCTGTTGGTGTGCCAACCAGGCGAGAAGACATTTCAAGTCATGCCCCTTGGGCAGCCGCGTCAAATCGGCCTCATCTATCTCCAACGTCGCCATCCCGCTTCTGATCAGTCGCTCTGCCTCGTGCTCATCATGAGCCTGAATCGCTCCACCGCTGTAAGATGTTCGCTGCTTCCCTTCAATCACCGAAGACAGTTTCTCCAGCAGATCCTTGCCGAACTCCTCACTTCCCGCGTACCATCCGGATCTGATCTGTTTCCATTCTCCCCTGGACTCTTTCTTCCCCCGTTTCGTCCCCAGTTCTCTCATACGACCTCTCAAATACCTCCGATACGCTGTTCGTCCTTCCGCATTGTCTTCCAGGTTCATATTGCCAAGCACCCGGTCTACCCTCAGCCAGACGGGTCGTCTGCTCGCCGGCCGCAGATAGTCCATGTAGCTGCTCCATCGATGCTGCTCCAGCCCCTTCTTCGGGTCCGTCAGCAACCTGGCCCGTGCCGGATTCAGATGAATATAGGTGCTGAGCGTTTCGAAATAGTGCCCCGATTCGCTTTCAATCGGCACCGCCTTGTATCGGCCCTGAAAAACATGACCGCGCTTGGCGTGCCGGTTGTTGAATCGCTGACTGTAAACCCCGAGGAACCATTTCATCCCGGCGACAAGGTTTGCCTCGGGCGTTTCGACCTGCCAGTGGAAATGGTTCGGCATCAGCGCGTACGAGTGCATCACCCACCCGGCTCGTCGGCAGACTTCGCCCATTGTCGTGATAAAGAGTTCATAGTCCAGCCGATCCTTGAAGATCCTGCCGCCCCTGTCGCCGCGGTTCATCACGTGGTACACGGCGCCCTCGTATTCAATTCTCGGCTTCCTTGCCATATCTGCCCCACCATCCCAAATCCCTATCCCACTGTCAACGGTTATATATAGATATTAGGACTGACCCCGAGTCTCAAATAAAATCACTTTTTACCGTTGACCTTTTCCTGGTACTCTGACCCCGAGTCTCTTTGTCGCGAGCTTTCTCGAACAGCAGTCGACAAAGTCAGCTCCTCCGCCCTTCGTCGCGCGGGGGGCGCGCGACGAACCCGCGCGGCCGCCGGGAGGCGGCAAACGGCCCAACCACTTCCAGTGCCGTTTAGGGCGGGGGCAGACGCATGGCGAATTTGGCTGCCCTGAGCCT
>CAZANS010000543.1:0-1670 GCA_964486565.1 uncultured Victivallales bacterium | reverse complement strand
GATATCCTGATGGCTACATCGCCCCCCGGTAGCCGCCCCACCGGTGCTTCGTTCTCCTGACGACATCTGAGCAACACCGGAAGAGTACGACATCACCTCAATCCAGTCTTTATGCTTTTCGTCGGTACTTTCACCTGGGATTCCATCGATTTTTAGAAAACAATCACCTGCCATTTTGTTATCTCCTTATATAAATAAAATGCTCATCTCAGTTTCTGCGCTCAACTTATCAATACAAAAACCAGTTAAGCGTATTGAATATCAAATCAGACTCTACCGATTAACCGCCCTTCTTGACCGACGGCAGCTTCGAAACCAGCCGTAGCGAAACGGACAGACCTTCGAGCTGGTAATGCGGCCTCAAAAAGAACTTTGCAGAGTAATACCCGGGATCCCCTTCGACCTCGTCCACAACAACTTCCGCCGCCGCCAGAGGGAATTTAGCCTTAACTTCTTCCGAAGCGCCGGGATCGCTCGTGACATACTGCGTGATCCACTGATTGAGCCATTTCGCCATATCATCTCGTTCTTTGAAAGAACCGATCTTGTCACGGACGATGCACTTGAGAAAATGCGCGAACCGGCAAGTCGCAAACAGGTAAGGCAGCCTTGCGGCCAGCTTGGCATTGGCCGTTGCATCGGCATCCTCATATTCGGTTGGTTTTTGCAGTGACTGGGCGCCGATAAAGCATGCATAATCCTCATTCTTCCAGTGTGACAAAGGCATCATGCCGTTCTTGGCCAACTCTGCTTCCCGCCTGTCGGTGATTCCAATCTCTGTTGGGCACTTCATATCCACACCGCCGTCATCTGTTGGGAAGGTATGACAGGGAAGCCCCTCGACCATACCCCCGCTCTCAACACCACGGATACGTGCACACCAGCCAAATTCCTTGAAAGAACGGTTGATGTTGGCACCCATGGCATAAGCGGAGTTCACCCAGAGATACTTGGAGTGGTCGCCGGCGGAACTTTCCTCTTCGAAATCAAACTCTTCGCAAGGACTTGTCTTGGACCCGTAGGGCAATCTGCCGAGAAATCGAGGCATTGTCAAAGCGATATACCTGGAATCATCGGATTCTCGCAGGGACCTCCAGGGGGCGTAGTCCGCTGTCTGGAAGATTTTCGTCAGGTCGCGGGGGTTGCTCAACTCATTCCAGGAATCCATGTTCATCAGTGTCGGCGCAGCGGCAGAGATGAAAGGTGTGTGTGCAGCGGCCGCTATCTGGGCTACACCGTTGAGTATCTCAACGTCCGGCGGACTATGATCGAAATGATAGTCACCGATTAAACACCCGTAAGGTTCGCCACCCGGTGAGCCATATTCTTCTTCGTAAAGCTTCTTGAAAAGAGGGCTTTGATCCCACGCTGTACCTTTATATTTCTTGAGTGTCTTGGCTAAATCCTTCTTAGGCAGGTTAAGCACGCGTATCTTCAGCGTCTCGTCCGTTTCCGTGTTATTCACAAGGTGAGAAAGTCCCCGCCAGGCACTCTCGATCCTCTGAAAGTCCTCGTGGTGCATAATCTGATTGATCTGCTCGGACAGCTTCCGGTCTAACTCCGCTATAATCGACTCGATTGTCCTGACCGAATCGTCGGAAATAATAGCTGTGTCCGATAATGCTTGTTCGGCCAACGTTCGTACCGCCGAACTGATAGCCTCCTTAGCA
>CAZANS010000542.1:0-1670 GCA_964486565.1 uncultured Victivallales bacterium | reverse complement strand
GCCGCGCCTGCGCTCCCAACGCGGTTCACGCGGAGTTTTGAAACTGGCTCTAGAAACCAAGAACCCTTCAATGCAACACGGAGTATAATACCTCGCTGCAGGTTCCTGCAAGTTTTTTTCGGCAATTTCTTTGCTCTTGCTGTTGCTTTATTCGCTTACTGGTGCGAATATTAAAACAAGAACAGCTTGGACAAGCGACAGCGAGGCACATCTTATGGATCAAGAGCATCTCATCGCCTTCATCGAGAACATCTGGCATGTGACCACCTCGGTCTCGTTCTGGCTCCTCGCCGGTCTCGCCGTTGCGGGGATAATGCATCTCATAGTCCCAGACGACTTCATCAAACGCCACCTCGGCAGCAAAAACGGCTTCTTCTCCGTCCTCAAGGCCGTCTCCCTCGGTGTCCCTATACCACTCTGCTCCTGCGGCGTGATCCCCGCCGCTTTGGGCATAAAAAAACAAGGCGCTAGCGACGGAGCCGCGGTCGGCTTCCTGATCGCCACCCCGCAGACGGGGGTGGACTCCATAATGCTCAGTGCCTCAATGCTCGGCCTGCCGTTCGCCATCTTCAAGGTGTTCAGCGCCTTCATCGTTGGCCTGGCCGGAGGATGTATCGCCTCGAT
Organism: uncultured Victivallales bacterium; assembly: GCA_964486565.1. Classification (GTDB taxonomy): domain Bacteria; phylum Verrucomicrobiota; class Lentisphaeria; order Victivallales; family JAADHT01; genus JAFGFR01. The sequence continues at coordinate 1,046 of CAZANS010000542.1, read as the reverse complement.
TTTCCGGGAGCCACCAGAGACATCCGGTCAAGCACAGCCAGAGGGAAAGGAATGCTGCTCGTCATCTCCACAACCCCAGGAAAAGCGAAACAAAACGGCTCTCAAAGATTTCATATCCTTCACACTGGACGATCTGATGAGGCCGATATGGAAGTGGCTCGTCGCTGGAATACTTGTCTCGGCAGCCATGTCCACATGGCTCCCGGAGGATTTCTTCACTCGACACATGCCTGAAAACATCGTGCTCAACATGCTGGCGACCCTGGCTGTGTCCCTGCCCATGTACGTATGCGCCACCTCTTCCGTACCGGTAGCCGCCGCGCTCGTGGCAACAGGGATGCCTGCAGGCTCCGCACTTGTGTTCCTCATGGCAGGGCCCGCCACTAACGTGGCCACCATTGGGGCGGTGTACAAGGCGTTCGGCGCACGCAACCTGGCCTTCTATCTGATATCCATCATCACCGGAAGCATGCTGGGTGGATTTCTTTTTGACAAAGTCCTTGCGTCCCGCACGGAAACACCACAGCTCGCCTGCCACTCGGAAGCCGGCACACTCCCTTCCATCGCCGCCGGGCTGTTCATATTCCTGATCCTGCGCTTCGCATACCTCGACATAATCAAAAAAAACAGCAAAAATCGTGATTGACATGCGATAATCTGGCGACATGATATCCTGAAGTAGGGGCGTGTCGCGCCCCGCCCAAACATCCAACGAGGCAGGGCAGTTTTGTCCGTTATCTTGCGATATACAGATCGCAGACCAACTCGCCGTGATATGCTTCTCCGCCAACCAAGGTGCGCGAATAGTTCCGCTGCCGGTCAACAGCCACATAAACTCTGGCATCAACCCTCAGCGGCTTGATTAGCACTGAAACAGGAGATGCCAAACCCACTGCGAACTCATACTTTTTCCTGATCGGTGAAGGCTCACGCAAGTCGTATCTTCTGCCGTCAACCTCAAGCACGAGCTCGCCCGCCACAGCCCATATAAGCTCGATGCTTATCTTGCCGTCGACTCCCAGTTGCCTCGCAGCTCCAGGCAGGTT
>CAZANS010000541.1:0-1678 GCA_964486565.1 uncultured Victivallales bacterium | reverse complement strand
ATTAGTCTCTATTGAGGTCTTTTGCTTCTCGAGAATAACCTTGGCTTTGCGGGTCTTCTTCAGATAGAACAGATGAAGGTGCGAAGCAAATCCTCTTTTCTCAGTGTTGGTCAGAGACAATTTTTCAATGCCAACAGATCCGTCAGGCCGAAAATCTAGATGACGGAGACCACCGTAGGCAGCAATATACTGATCCTGGATGCCGATAGGAGAACCCAAGATGTCAATCTCAATCTTACAAGCTTCTTGGGCCAATTGTTCAGAAGTAACCAGAATACCTCGGTAAGCATACAAGGCATGAAGTAAAGCTACAGTGATACTACTCGATGAACCCAGGCCGGAACCACGTGATGGTATGTCCGCCAATGTTGTGATTTCAACTCCCTTGTCCACTCCTGTCTTGCGCATGGTTTCTCTTACAAGCTCATGCTGAATTTCGTCTACCTTCTTTACTCTCTCCCTCTCCGTATAGTTGATGCAAATATCATCATCAAAGCGACGTTTCACAATAGCAAAGACATATTTATCAATGGTTGAACTTATTACACCACCGCCATTTTCGGACCAGTAATCTTTGAAGTCGGTACCGCCACCAACAAAAGAGATACGAACAGGCGTTCGGACAATTATCATGGCTTAGTTCTCCAATTCGTAATGACGATGACCAAAAACAATCGGTCCATCCCATTGTGGATTCATGCAATTCAATTTCTGTGTTCCTCGACAACTTGACAGAGCAATTGGTCTAATTGGCGGGCACACATGTCCCAGGAATACCGTTTTTCCACTAGGTGACGTCCATTGGCAGAAAGTTTGGCTCTCAAGTCCTCATCCTTCAATAAACGAAGAATGCACTCGGCAAAATCGTCCGGGTCATCAGCGATGAGGATGTTTTTGCCGTCAATCACTTCTAATCCTTCAGCACCTTTTGAAGTAGAAATCACCGGCGTACCCAGGGCCATAGCCTCCAGAATCTTGACACGTGTTCCAGCGCCTACCCGTAGTGGTACGACAACCGACCAACTCTGTGCCACTGCCGGCCGAATATCGTCAAGATATCCTGTTAATTTTGCGCCATTACCCAGCGGCAAACGCTCTACAGGCACACCATTGTGACTTCCAGTGATATGTAAGTTAATATCGGGACGCTGAGCCTTGACCTGTGGAAAAATATCGCGTAGAAAAAATTCCATTGCATCAAAATTCGCGCTATATGTCAAGGCACCATTATAAATCAAAGTATCCGGTCTTGGGGTGCCGAACTTGCCGGTATTTGCCTTCAGATCAATGCCATTGGGCACAACAAATACATCACAACTTGGCTTAATGCTCAACACTAGATCGCGGTCCTTTTCAGACACTACCGTACACCCTTTAAAGGTTCGCAATATCTGAGCCATGTAATGTGAGAGCTTCCACCACGTCAAAGCATAACGAGCCTTGGATGCAATAGAGCACTGGTTGCAAGATTTTTCGTAGATAGCCGACAATTCTATGTCTTCAAGGATACGAGGTGTCTGCTTTGCAAGAAGTGCATAAGGGACAGAATCGATTTCAGAAGCAATAACAACGTCAAATCTATTGTTTGAGCTTTCTTTGTGAACAAGGGATTGCATATCCCGACTGAATGTGTCAATAACAAATCTTGGACGGGTCGAGAACAATCCGAGCAATGCTT
>CAZANS010000540.1:0-1680 GCA_964486565.1 uncultured Victivallales bacterium | reverse complement strand
GCTTTCTCTCCCGCGTTGCCGGTTTGCGAGAGCAGCGAGAGCAGCGAGAGCAGCGCTCCAAGGGCAACCATGGGCAACACGGATTTCATCGATGATTCCTCCATGATATCACGCTACCAATATGAAGCGGAACCTGATGGTGAGCGACGTGTCGGAATCGGCGGCCAGGGCCTTGGGCAAGTGCTTGGCCAAATCTTCGTAGCCCTTCCTTTTCTTCTTGTACTCCAAGCTGCCGGTGCCGGAAGAATTCAGGATGCCGTCACCGGCGACCGATTCATGGCGCACCCTCATAACTTCTTCAAGACTCTTGAACTCTCACAGAAGGCTAGTACCCTGACACAGCTAAATTTGTGGATATAGACGCTTTAGTTTTACTCTGGCGTTCTCGGTCGTAAATTGCCAGTTGACGCCCTTGTTTATGGCGTTGCGGCCGTCGCTCCAAAGTTTCGCCTCGCTACGTAATATTTTAAGGGATGGGATTCGACGATTCAAACACTGCTTTGTCAATACGCTCAACTCGATCTCCGCCATGTTCAACCAACTACCATGCTTCGGCGTGTAATGAATCTCCAACTTATCCAATATCCGCCGCGCTTCTTCCGGCTTGAATGCCTCGTACAAGGCCCCGGCGGTGTGGGTGTTCAAATTGTCCATCACTAAAACAATCTTCGGCGCTTCCGGAAAATCGTCATCCACCAGTTGACGGATTTCTTCCGCCCAGTCTGTTTTTGTTTTCCGTTCCCGCACACTTGCCCGGCGCCAGTTCTCAAGAGGCGCGGAGAACATGAAATTGACGGCTACCCCCTCGCGTTTGTATTCGTAATCATACTTTGCAGGCTCGCCGGGCTTCACCGGCAGCGGCTTGCGCGTCTCGCTGAAAAGCTGCGTCGGTTGCTCGTCCATGCACACCAGCGGACATTCCCGGTTTCGCCTGCGTTTATAGACCTCAAGCACATCTTCCATCGCCGCGACAAACTCTCCGTTCTGCTCCGGCGGGATTACCCAGCACTTGCGCAGGTGCGGTTTAAGTTCGTTTTTTTGAGCTTGCGCCGTACCGTCTCGTCACTTACCGAGGGGACGATTTCAAGTTCCACCAGTTTGTCGGCCAGTAGTTGCATGGTCCATTGGGCGCGGCCGCCGGGCGCCTTGCCGCAAGCAATTTGTATTAGCCGTGCCTCGACTTCGCCGTCGATAATTTCCGCCACTGGCGGCTGCTCACGTTTTTTCCGTTGGATTGCCGCGGCCAGTCCCTCGGTAACGAAGCGCTTGCGAATATTCTCGACCGTGTTGCGGTGGCATCCAAAAGTGTCGGCGATTTTTTTGTCATCCCACGCCGCGCCGCCGGTCTCTGCTTTCAACAAAATATGCGCGTGTTTGATTTTGTTTGCGTCGGCTTTTCCTTTTCTGACCATGTCTGACAACTCGGCGCGCTCCACATCGGTTAATGCAACGAGATACTTTTTAGCTGGCATGATCTTATCCTCAAATTGGGAGGCGAATTCCTCCCAAAGGATATATCGTCCAGATCGCCGGACTTATACATGAATTTAGATGTGGTCGGGTACTAGGGCCATGGTGCTGCACTTTTGGCCCGCCGACCGCTTCACTTTTCAACCGCCGTTCACAGCAGAGAGGGATACGGGGGAGGAGGCTCTCTTCCTAAGGCGTTTGCTGACCGTC
>CAZANS010000539.1:0-1692 GCA_964486565.1 uncultured Victivallales bacterium | reverse complement strand
CCACCTCCCTGCTCGAGGGTCGAAATGTCATGTCCGCGACCATCGTCGCGCATATCCTGACAGGGAAGCCACTCGGCTACGTCTGCCCAGGTTGTTGGTCTATATGACAACATTTTCCCTCGTTTCATGGCGATACAGAAAGATATCGGCTAAGGACCTACACGTCCTTGAGTACAGAGTACACGATGGGAGTTCCGTGTCAAGCGTCTTTCTCAAGAATGTTCATCGAATGGACATCCGTAGCCATGCCATGGTCTCCTGTTTCTGTTCCGAGGCACCGTTTGTACCATTAACCACGCGGTGCCGGGTTCACAGGAGCATCAAGCCCCTGGTTTGAGATCAGATGGAGCCGGGCCCGAGTGCGGACCGCCGCGCGACGGTCCGCACTCGCCTGCCCATGCGCAGGACAATTACCTGCTTGCGACTCCTTCCCTGGTCGGAGGCCTCTGCCGAGCATCCTCATGCGCCTACCCTCATACCGTCGCCGGTCCGTCAGGACCGTTTCGCTCAGCTGCCATGGCGGGATTGCTCCCTTTAATTGCTGCGAGAGCCACTTTGGGTCTTCGCCTTGCGGTCGTGCGTGGCACGAATCTCTGTCGCTCGCACGTGCGAACGACGGCGCATACTCTCGGCCTGGCCACCTCAACAACTACGGACGGCGGTTTGGAGGCTATCGCCTCGACTGCCCTGCGCAAACAGGACATGCCCATAGGGGCTGTCACACACAACCCGGGGCCGCTCCGGCGGGCTCTCGAGAACTCTTGATGCACAGGCATCTCGAATCCCTGATCCCCCGGACCACTCCGGAGCCCTGGCAGCTACGGCTGTTTCGACCAGGCGCCGCATGCTGCCTTTAAGCAGCTTTCCGTCCTTCGAGGAGATTTGGGAACAGTCCTTGCGAACCGGTCGGGATCTCCTCATCCCGACACACGGGGAGCCTTCCGCGGATTCCCCAGCTGTGCTGGCGCGGTGCAGAGGAGCGCCAAGCCGAGGGCTGGTGGTCCCTACACGAAGTATGCGAGAAAGGTGCTGACCTCACACCGGCAGTCCTCACACAACGTCATCCATCCAGGAACCTCGTGACCGCCATCGGTGCCCTGTTCGCGCGCGCGAAACGACACCCATCGAAGATGCTCGGGGGGGCGACCGCAAGTGCGGCATGACGCCGCCTCTTCGAGTGTTCTTCCGAATGACCTCTTGCGAATGAGTTTCTTCGGCAGGAAGACATTGTCCAAGAGCCTCCACTGCTTGGTGGGAAGTGTGCCGCGTCCAAGATGCCGGATCTTCGCGGCAATCAGCCTCTTGCTCGTCCGAGTTGTGGAAGAACAGTCCTCGTTTCCGCACTTCTCAGCGGTCCGCTGCTTGTGCTTCGTAGGTGAGTTTACCAGTCTCGCCTTTTGGCTGCCGGGTTCCTGCGGCGGCCACGCGGGCACGAGTGTCCTTATGAGTGACGCTACGTCAGCATCCAAACCGTCCAGCAATTCGTCGACCGCAGATGGCTCATGCTCCAGCAAGACGCGCTTGGCGAGTTCGGCTACGGCCGGCAGCGTCTCCTTGGACGCGTGCAGAGAAACGGAACGCGCGCTGGTCCCCTCTAGCTGTGTCGTATCGAGTAGCCAACTCCGCACGAGCAGAGGAATCGCCTCCAAATCCCCAGCCATGGCCAATGCCAGGATGATCTCGCGGCGCAAC
>CAZANS010000538.1:0-1697 GCA_964486565.1 uncultured Victivallales bacterium | reverse complement strand
ATGTGCCGCCTTCGCTGGGAGGGCGATAAACACCGGTTTCGAAATTGTATCTCTGAAGATCTTCCATTGACTCTTTTCTCCTTATGGCATCTTCAAATGGAAAGCTTAAGAGAGTCTTCCAGTTTGATTTCCAGTTCTGCAAGGACCAGTTCGGAGAGGCCGAGGGAATGGGCTTCGGGCGTGGCCGCCAACAGAAGAGAAGGGTCGTCATGTAAACCAATGCCCATTTTTTTGCAGGCAGAATTCCCTAATCTCACCAGCAGCAACAGGGTGTCCTCGTCCCTGCATTCCTCCTCATGGTGCCTCAGCGCTATCTCGCAATAGGTCTCGGGCAGATTCCAGTTCTTCAAGAGAGAATGTCCATACTTCGTATGCATGCTATCCATAAGCTCGTTCATCAATTCAGGGGAGGGCAGGGAGGTGATCCTTCCAGAGGCCCTGATTGAATCAATCGTCGTGATCAGGAAGAGTTTTCCCACATCATGGAGCAGGCCTGCAATAAATGCTTCTTGGCAGAGGTCCCTAAGTCCGCGCCTCAGGGCGAGCCATTGGCTCCCGATGGCGCATCCGACCGAATGGGTCCAGAGTTTTGCCAGGATCTCACGCACAACAGCGTCCTTTGAATGGAAGTTTTTTCCATGTGTTATGAGGGTCACAATGTTGGCTATTTCCGTGATCCCTATGCGAATTATGGCATTGCGTACTGTTGATATCTTTGTCAGCCCTCTGTAAAAAGCAGAATTGGCCATCCGCAAAAGCTGACTCGTAAGGGCAGGGTCGGACACGACCAGCTTTTCGAGCAAACGGACATCCGGTTCCTCTTTGCCGATCTCCTGCTGAATGCGAAGGGTGTTCCTGTCGAATGGGAGGAGCACCGTCTTATCGCTGGCAATGAATTCATCCGCTATTTCGATCAGGGATTCTTCCTGTTTCATATTTGTAATCCCAAGAGATTTTGAATGATGGTCAAAGGCCTCGGTTTTTGCAGTCTCGGAAGACATCTGAGAGCTTCCTGAATGGTGGTGGCACCGGTCGCGGCGATTGCGATTCCGGTTTCCATGAGTGTCACGAGACCGGTGGACGCTATGCTGATATTTCGGATCTGATAGCTGGTTTTTTTCTCCAGGATGGCATCCCGAACGGCTTCATCAAGGACAAGCATTTCGTGAACTGCCAGACGTCCCTTGTAGCCGGTGTACGCGCATTCGCTGCACCCGAAGCCTTTTTGAAAATTCGCGTGAGGGATGTCCTTGGGGGAATAGCCGAGAATGCGAAGTTCCGTCGGTGTCATTTTTTGGGGCATTTTGCAGGCGGGGCACACTTTCCTGAGAAGTCTCTGGGCCAGCACACAGAGGACTGTCGATGAAATTAAAAATACATCGACGTCCATATTCATGAGCCGGACCAAGCCTCCGATACTATCTTCGGTGTGAAAAGTTGTCAGCACCTTATGTCCGGTCAAGGCGGCCTGAACAGCAATCTGCGCTGAAAAGGTGTCCCTTATTTCGCCAATGACCACAATATCGGGATCTTGGCGGACGATGTGTCGTAATGTTTCCTCGAATGTCAGATCGATTTTTGGATCGATGGAACACTGTGCGATTCCATCGACCATATACTCGACGGGTTCCTCTGCGGTGATGATGCTGACATCAGGTGTATTGAGGTAGTTTATGCAACTGTAAACCGTCGTGGTT
>CAZANS010000537.1:0-1705 GCA_964486565.1 uncultured Victivallales bacterium | reverse complement strand
CGATAGCTTGCCCCAAGATTCGCAAGCACACCCCCTGCGGGAGTCGAGGGTGTTTTTGCTTGATACGCGCGCTGCCGAGTGGTAGACTGTGCGCGTGACAGACAAGAATCGGATGCGGAGCCACAGCATGCACGGCAACGCGAGTGAAGGCCGGCGCGGCAGCTTGCTTCCTGATGCCCGACGAGATCTGAATCGGCAGATGACGGACATCCCCAACCGCCCGTTCCATGTAAGTATACACCGGAAATGTGGCTATGTCAAGCAACAGGTGGAGGAATTGCTGCCGCGAGCTTGGCTCACGCGGCATCCCCTGTGCGCTTTCGGCGTCGTGGGGGCTCCTGATAAGCCCCTGATCATGGATGATCGCCCTTCAGACCAGGGTATGATCCGTGCGGGCGATGATCTGGTCTTGGCAGGCTTTGTCCGGATCAACAAAGTACGCGCTGAAGCCGGGAAGCACTATGGACAGTGGGGCTGTTGAAAACCCTCCCGTCGTAGGTCAAACGGAAGTTGGCTCCACCGTCGGCAGTGTTGCCGGTGATGACATTATCGGTGATGGCAGGTGCGGCTCCCCCGGTGATGCAGCCCTCCGGCTCGTCTGTGTGGATATTGCATCGAAGGGATGCCCGGCCCGGCCGTCTTCAGACGGATCGCCGGCGCCAGGTGGCTGGGGTACCGTTGAGCTTTTATGTTGCGTCCCTCCTGGCGCACCCGGCGGCGGCCAACCGCCATCAAGCGCTATCGACCAACGCAACCCAGAACTTGAGGCTTTTCACACAGGCTCTCAGAAGCAGAGGCCAAACTGTACAAGGCGACCACAGCACGCATTATGTCCGTGACGGTCACCATCCCCTGAACGTGCCCTCCGTCGTCAATCACTGGCAGGCAGCCCACGCGCTTCTTGTCCAGCATCCTTGCAGCGTGAAATACTGAGCAGCTTGCAGGAATAGATTCTATATCCCGCGTCATGCATTCCCCGGCCGGGGCATCAAGGACCGGGTCTCCGGGGTCGACAGCGAACAGATGGCTCTTTCCTTGGCTGGCGTCTTTTGGGGATTGGGACTCGAGAGGGGGAAGCATGAGGAGGACGTCCCGGTCCGATAGGACCCCGAGCAATTTCCCTTGGCCATCGACCACTGGCACATGCCGGAATGTTCCCGCCCTGAAGGCCTCTATGCACTTCTTAAGGTTGTCTTGGGGACGCAGGCAAACCACGTCCCGACTCATAACGTTCTGGACGCTTTCGAGAGCGGACAACAAGAAACCTGCCGCGTCTGGGGTTCTCCCAGAGGAAAGATCAGCTAACCGTGAGCCCGTTTTCTGCTCGTCCAAGAGCCTACGGATTCTGTCCAGCCTCACGAGGAGCCTGATGATGTCGGTGGCGGTGATGATGCCCACCACATCTCCATCATCAAGGACTGGCACCATATCCACCCGAACTTGGATCAAGGTCTTGATCACCTGTATCATGGGTGTTTCCGGCGATACAGACGTGGGATTCCGGGTGAGGATTGTCGCAAGCGGCTTGTGTAGGGCAGCCGCGGCTCCCTTGTCGCGTGATCGTCCAGGTGGGGGCATTTGCCGGAGCACGTCTCTTTGCGAGACGACGCCTAGAAAACGCGCTTTTTCTCCTTCCCGACTTTTCCTAATGCAATCGCCAACTTGGTTTTTTGGAGGAATACATTGCCTTTTATGAACAAAAAAT
>CAZANS010000536.1:0-1707 GCA_964486565.1 uncultured Victivallales bacterium | reverse complement strand
TCTTTTAACGATGAAACTTGTCATCGCTCTCCTTATCAAAACCAGGCATATGAAATTAACCCGCAAATATAATTTGACAATACGGGAATTGAGGTTATATTTCATTTTGCGATGCTTCTGTTTTATCTGGTCAAGGTTGATATTAGAGAATTTAAATGAGGGAGAGCAATGGCTTCGATCATCTTCACAGAAGGGCCGCTGAAGAATCAGCAGGCAGTATTGTCGGAAATGGATATCACGATAGGTCGGCATGAGGGCTGCGAGCTGGTGATCCCTGACAGCAAGGTATCTTCGAGGCATGCTGTATTCCGCCAGCAGGACAGGCAGTGGTGGATATATGACCTTAACAACAGCAACGGCCTGGAGGTGAACGGCAAGGTTATCGAGGCGGCGATTCTGCGGGAGGGTGATGTGGTTGTTCTTGGCGAGAGCTCCTTCGTTTTCAAGCAGGATGATGCTGATTTGGAGGCAGGCGGCGGATTGAATACCGATACAGGGCAAATTGAACTGGCCGCCGTATCGTCCAAGAAGCTCTCTCAGGTGCAGGCTCAGCAACAGAAGGTGGCGTCTGGTGGGAAAGCCGGGGAAGGTGCGGCGATGAAGGCGTCATCGTCATCGGGGGAATCAGGTGACATGGAGGATGATGATCTTGAAATCATAGCCGAGCTGAACAGCGCCTACGGGCGCATGAGGGAGCAGCTTGCGCGTGTAATAGTCGGCCAGGGTGAAGTTGTCGAGCAGGTGCTTGTCAGCATCCTGTGCCGTGGTCACGCGCTTCTGGTAGGGGTTCCGGGAGTGGCCAAGACCCTTCTGGTCAGCACATTGAGCCAGATACTGGATCTGAGTTTCAAGCGTGTTCAGTTTACGCCCGACCTGATGCCTTCTGACATTACCGGGACTGATGTGCTTGAGGAGGATCAGGCGACCGGGCGGAGGAGTTTCCGGTTTGTCCGGGGACCGCTTTTCTCGAACATGGTACTTGCGGACGAGATCAACCGCACCCCTCCCAAGACGCAGGCGGCCTTGCTTGAGGCGATGCAGGAGCATCTGGTGACGGTCGGAGAGAACAGCTACCACCTTCCGGCGCCGTTTTTTGTTCTTGCCACGCAGAATCCGATTGAGCAGGAGGGGACATATCCCTTGCCGGAAGCGCAGCTTGACCGTTTCATGTTCAACATCCTAGTTGGCTATCCGAATGCGGAAGAGGAGAGCCGGATAATCAGGCAGGTGACAGGGACCTACAAGGCTGAGCTTGAGGTTGCGATTGGCGCAGAGGAGTTGCTGCGTCTGCAACAGGTTGTCCGGAGGGTTCCTGCTGCCGATCACGTGATAGACCTTGCACGCAACATTGTCCGTGCCACCCGCCCGGCAGAGCCGGAAGCACCGGATTTCATACGTGAAATGGTTGCCTGGGGTGCCGGCCCGAGGGCTGGAATCTATCTGATCCTTGCGGCCAAGGCCTTTGCTGTTTTGCAGGGGCGCTGCCATGCGACCACGGGAGACGTTGTGAAAGCTGCGCTGCCGGTGTTGCGGCACCGTGTGCTAACCACGTTCAACGCCGAGGCCGCCGGGATCTCCAGCGATGATGTGGTCCGGCGGTTGGTCGAGAAGATAAAATCAGACCCTTCGCTAGATATCTAGCGAAATATTACTCAGACAAACGATCATGGACTTCCCACAACAGCAAAAAGAGGCTGATTACATGCG
>CAZANS010000535.1:0-1709 GCA_964486565.1 uncultured Victivallales bacterium | reverse complement strand
AAGACGGTTCCAGCTTACCGTCGCGTAGCCGCGCCGGAAGCTGAACCGCAGCGTTGTGTCAGAAAAAAATAGATTGATAAATAATGACAATAAGTGTATATTTGCATCATGAAAACAATTCGATATCTCCATTGGCAGGATGAGGAGATGTGGTTGGGATATCTTGAAGACTATCCCGACTACATGACGCAAGGTCAGACCCTTGAGGAACTACAGGAAAACCTGAAGGATCTTTATGACGATCTCACGGGCGGGCACATTCCGGGGGTTCGCAAGGTTGCGGAGCTTCAAATCGCATGAAGCGAAGAGAATTGATCAGGAAGATTGAGAAACTCGGTTGCGATTTCATCCGTCATGGTGGCCGACATGATTGGTACCAGAACCCAACTACAGGAGCATGCCAACCTGTGCCCCGCCATCGCGAGATCAAAGACCATCTCGCCCGTCACATAATCAATAAATTGACACAACAATGAACTCGAGTGTATTGAAAAATCCGCGGATTTTTCAAACACTCATTTCACACGTTGGCGACATAATGGAAGGAGTCAAGCAATGAGCAGACAGATCGGCATGAACACTATTTCCTGCCTGCCAACACCCCGGCCGGCGCATGTCGAGTACTCAATGGAGTACCATGATGCCCTGATTCGCAAAGTGACAGCGACCGATACCGGGCCAGGAACTACTTCAAAGAATGCAGCAGACTATGCTCTCCTGCCGCATGACGTTCTGCGCCGGTTCTACGATGCATGGGACTATGACTTCCTCTGGGGAACACACGACGGATTCGTTGACTGGGCGCAAGCCGGACGCTGCGCCGACATGGGGCATGCCGCCTATAGCGCAGATGGCAGCGACCAACATGCCCCGCAAGTCTGCCCCTTTTCGGATCCGGAGGAGGTCTGGGCTTTCGATCCGCTCAAGGAATACGGGCTGACCCCGTTCAACGATTTGGTCGCGGGGTACGAAAAGGACTTCCGGACGCGCGAGGCGGCGTATCCCAACCAAGTCTGTACCGGCGGCTACTACAAGACCGTCATATCGGGGGCAATCCAGAGTTTTGGATGGGACATGCTCCTGCTGGCCGCAGCCGATGAGGCGAAGTTCGCCAAGGTACTAGAAGCCTTTGGGTCGTATACCTTGCACCACGCCCGTGCTTGGGCCGAAACTTCTATTCCTGTCTATATCCAGCATGACGACATTGTCTGGACCACTGGACCATTTCTGAGGCCGGACTTCTATCGCGAAGTGATATTCCCTATTTATCGCGAGCTCTGGAAGCCCCTCAAGGCTGCCGGCAAGAAGATCATCTACTGTTCTGACGGCAAGGTGGACATGTTTCTGGAAGACATAGCCGCCTGCGGCGCGGATGGCTTTATCTTTGAGCCCTGCAACGATTTTGAGATGCTTGTTCAGAAGCTCGGCGGACATTATATGCTGGCCGGCAGCAAGGTGGATTGCCGTACGATGTCCTTCGGTTCATGGGATCAAGTGAAGGCTGAAATCGACGTTACACTGGCGCTCACGCGCGGGATACCCGGCCACATGTTTGCAGTCGGCAATCACATCCCAGCCAATGTCTCGGATGAAATGTGTCTTCGCTTCATGGACTACCTGCGCATGAACTGGAACACAAAGTAGGATCGCCAACAAGACGGTTCCAGCTTACCGTCGCGTAGCCGCGCCGGAAGCTGAACCGCAGCGTT
>CAZANS010000534.1:0-1709 GCA_964486565.1 uncultured Victivallales bacterium | reverse complement strand
GCGCAACGACCCCAAGGGCTTAAAGGCTGCGGCCTATCTCGGAAAGCTCGCGGCTGAGCTGACAGCGCCAGTAAAACGTAAAAGCAATGCGCCGGCACCTGCTGCGCAGATTCAGGGCGATGCAACACCGAATGACAACGGCTCCAAGCTACTGCGCCAATACAAGGAAGCGCATGCGAAGGGCAACACCCAAGCGGCTTTCAACCTGAAACGGCAAGCGAAGCAGGCCGGCATCAACACTAAAACTTGGTGAGGATTTAAACGATGGCAACATTAACCGCTGGCAAGATTGCCGAGGTCATGTTTGGCGAGGCTCTGGATACCTATGAGCCGCAGGACATGCTTCTTCCGCTGACCAACTTCATGGAGCCGGATGGTGGCACCATGCAAAACTCTGGCAATACCATCTGGCGTCCAGTGCAGCAGCATCGCCCTGTTCTGCCCGGCTGGGACTTGACCGGCCAAGAGCAAGGAATTATCGAGGAAACCTACGCGGCGTACCTCGGCACTCCGAACAACGACCTTGTGAGTCTGCGCGCTGATGACATGCGTGATATTCGCTTCTGGGAGAAGGCAGGCGCCGCCGCTGGCCGTCAACAAGCTACTCAGTTGAACAAGGATATCGCCACCGCCGTAGGTGTTCAGGGTGGTATGTTCTACCGCACCAACGCCACCAGCGGTTATGACGTGATCGCTGAAGGCCAGGCGCTGATGAATGAGCGCCAAGGCGCGAAGACTGATCGCTATTTCCTGCTGAACGACCGCGACAACCTGAAGTATGCAAAAGATTTGGCTGCTCGCCAGACCCTGCAAGGTCGCCCAGAAACCACCTGGGCAAATGGCCAGATCGGTCAGAACGTAGCTGAGTTCGACGTTTATGCAGCTTCGTTCCTGCCTAACTTGGTAGGCGGTGCCGACCCAGCCACCACTGTGACCGCGACCCAGTCGTTTGCACCTACTGCCGGTACTGTGAACGCCGTCAACAACACCGTGACCAACGTGGACTATCGCTATGCGACTATCCCGGTTACGGCGTCTGCTGCGTACAACATCGGCGACAAGGTGACTATTGCCAACGGCGGCACCACCATCAAAGCCCTGGGCCTGGCTGACAAGTCGGACACTGGCGTTGCGATGACCTTCACCGTTACCGGCAAGCCTTCTGGCACTTCGCTCCAGATTTCTCCTAAGCCGATCGCCTTTGATGATCCGGCTTTGAGCGCTCTGGAAAAGGCATACGCCAACGTCGACACCCGCATCCTCAACACCGCTACCGTCAACCGCGTGAACATCGACGCCAGCAAGAAGACCAACCTCTTCTGGGACAAGGACGCTGTAGAAGTCCTGGGCGGCACCATCCCAGCTGAGCTGTTCAAGTCGTTTGATGGCCTGAAAGTCATCAATCAGACCATGAAAAATGGCCTGCAAATGTACATGATTTACGACGCGAACATGATCAACATGCAGTTCCGTTTCCGTCTGTTCACACAGTACGGCATCACCGTTGCCGATCCAAGTCGTTGCGGCGTAGCGGTCAGCTACACTTGATCTTGTGATGTATACTTAGGGGGCGTAACAGCCCCCTTTCTTTTATCTGGAGATTCCTATGTCGTGCGTTGTCTACCGCGAAGGGAAAGGCCATTTTGAACATGGCATCGAATGCGAGGCCGCTCGGGTTGATATCGATCAGCTTGAAGCGCATCTAAATT
>CAZANS010000533.1:0-1712 GCA_964486565.1 uncultured Victivallales bacterium | reverse complement strand
CGACGAATGTCGGGAGCGAAGCGGCACCCCGAAGGGTTAAATCTCAAAAATTCTTTTAACCAAAAAGGTGAAAGATCAGTTAATCTTAAAGCGTTGTATGCAAATATGTTAACTGTCATTTTTGAGATTTAACTGCTTCATTTAGGTTTATTGAAACTCCCTCATTTGTTCATCACAGGGCAGGAATCACGAGGGATGGCGTCGGTAGTGTGGGAATTTGAATGTTGCGTATTTGGTTCTGGATTTTCGGTAGCAGTCGAAAGCTACCGGCAACAGCCGACAGCTACCGAAACAATTGACGTTAGAGTTGAAGAGCCAGCCATAAGGCTGGCGTTCCGGCATGAGACACAGCCTGGATCCGCCCGCAGAGGGCTGCTACTTCTCGACCCGACGTATGATACGTCTTGTGGCCTTCTCTGCGGAGGACTTGACACCTCTGGCGATCATGCAAATGAGCACAGACGGCAGCACCAGAAGGAAAAGCCCGAAGAAGAAGAAAGCCTGTGCGGCGACAAGGGCCTTGTCCACCTCAGGGCCGAAGTGCCTGACCATGATCAGGATCACGCTCGCCGGCAGTATAACCACACCCGCGGCGGCGAGCACAGCGAGAAAGACCAGCAGGAACATCGCATACATCAGCCTGCTGGCTCCCTCTGGAACCTGCTCAAGGGAATCAACCAGACCTCTCCGGAGATTCCCGAAGAATCCAAGGGCCACCGTGGCGGTAGCCGAGGCGGCCCATGAGCCGAGCTTGTTCTTGAATGACGATTCGCTCATTATCAGCTTTTACGGCCGATGAGTACGCCGAGAAGCAGGCCTAGCAGAGCGGCGCCGCCAATGTAGTGGTAGGGTTTCTGCCGGATGCTCTCGTCCATCAACTCACCCGCCTCCTTCACCTTGGCCACGCTGTAGTCCTTGGCATCCACGATCCTATGCGCGACATTGGTCTCGCCCAAAGCTTCCTTGAGAGCCTTGAGATCCTCGGTAAGCGCGATCTTGGTGTCCTCTCCCATCCTCTTCAGCTCCTTAACAGCTTCGTTCGCTGTCTTCAGAGCAGTGTCCAGCTTGTCTCCTGCAGTCTTGTTGGCCATTTTTTCCTCCTTGTTTAAAATGGTCTGTCCATAAAAACCAATCCGGCCCGAAGACCGAAGACCTAACATAGCATCATATAAACTACATGCAACTCGAAAATCAAAAAATCACCGAGGCCACCTAGAGGGCGGCCTTCACGGCGTTGACCAGCGTCTGCTTGTCCTGCACCCCCACAAACTGCTGCACCACCGATCCATCCTTGATGACGAAAATGGCTGGGATGCTCCTTACGGAGAACCTTGCGGCCAGCTCCTGAGCCTTGTCAACGTCAATCTTTCCGACCAAGGCATCGTCGCCGATCTCCTTGGCGACCTCGTCCAGCACCGGGCTGAGCATGCGACAGGGGCCGCACCATTCGGCCCAGAAGTCAACGAGGGCGACCTTCCCGGCAGTTTCGGAGTCGAAATTAGAGGTGTCGAGATGTTTCACATCAGCCATAGTTTCCTCCATGAAAGTTACAGTATATATTCAAGGTGCCGCGATATCATGTATCATCAGATCCTTTCGTCCGATAGCAATATACAACGGAAACCATTGGATGCAAGCGGCGCTTAAACTCGTTTTTTGTCTAGAGCCTCTACGCCCGGGAGAATTTTTCCTTCCAGGTACTCGAGTGATGC
>CAZANS010000532.1:0-1714 GCA_964486565.1 uncultured Victivallales bacterium | reverse complement strand
GTTATTTCGACCGAGCCGTCAGACTCCCCGGCATTAAGGGCTATTCCACCTCTTTCCGTATATTTGACGGCATTGCTCAGATAATTGAGGATGCACTGGAGAAGTCTTTTGTGGTCGGTTCTTAAGGTCAAGCCGGGGGGAATACTTACAGAAAGGTCAAGCCCTTTTTCTTCAATTTCCGGCTTCAGTGTCGATACCGCCTCCTGGATGACATCATCAAGAGCGAACGTTTCCACTTTGATGTCTATCTTGCCGGCCTCGATCTTGGAAATATCGATCACATCGTTAATCAGTGCCAAAAGATGCTTGCTCGAACGATACACACGTTTGAGCTGGTCCCGCTGTTCGATGTTTATCTCTCCGGACAATCCCTGAAGGATGATGCCCGTAAATCCAATGATGGAATTGAGCGGCGTGCGTAGTTCATGACTCATGCTCGCGATGAACATGGACTTGAGCCGGTCCAGTTCCTGAAGCCTCTGATTGGCCGCTTGCAGGTCTTGCAGGAGGTTGACCATCTCCTGGTTCAACGTCTCGACCTGGGCCACGCGTTCGGCCAGCTCTTCGGTACGCTCGCCCACGCGCTGCTCGAGTTCGGCCGCGTGGCGGCTGATTTCCTGGTGCAGCAGGGCATTCTGCAATCCATTGGCAACCTGGCTTGCCAGGGTTTCCAGGAATTCGGCCTGCGCTTCGAAATCGCGGACGGAATCTATGCCCAAGCCCAGGACAGCAATAATTTCATCCCCGTGGAAAAGGGGTAAGGCAGCTGCGGAATGCAGGCCGGCCTTTTTGCATTCTTCCCAGGTGCAGCGCATATCGTTGTAAATATCTGCTGAATAAATAGCCCTGCGCTCACTGACCGCCATTCCGCACAAACACTCACCCACTTTATGGGTTGGGAATTCGGCGAATTCCCGGCCGGGTTCTGAGAAGACGATTTGAGCAGGATTAAGGTCATCGCCCTGTCTCATCAGAAGAAACGCAGCGCTGGCTTGGGTAGCCCTGAGCGCACCCTGCACGGCCTCCGAGATGACCTGCTCCACAGACAGAGTACGGCTGACCTGAGTGCTCACTGTGTTGAGGGCTGCCAATTCACGTGCCAGTTGCTGCAACGCTTCCTCCGCCTGTTTGCGCTCGGTGATGTCTTGCACCGTGCCAGCCATGTAGGCAGGTCTGTTCCCGGTGTCATATATCAATTCGCCGCGACCGCTGAGGAGGCGGACAGAACCGTCGGGGTGGATCACACGAAACTCTAAATCATCGGGAGATTGTCCCGCCCCGCAGGCCTCAAGCCATAGCTGCATCGCTGGACGATCCTCAGGATGAAGTAGATTGACAAGCGACTCGGTAGTCGGTGTGAACGTCTCCGGTGGTACGCCGTAGATGCGATATGTCTCATCTGTCCATTTGATTGGGCCTGTCAGATCCCAACCCCAACTGCCGATATGTGCAATTCGTTGTGCTTCTGCCAGCCTGGCATTGCTTTCCCGGAGCTCCGTTTCCACCCGCGCGTGTTCGACACTGGTTCGCAGAGCGGTAATGCCGTATGCCAAATCGCCCGCCAAATTTGTGAGCAGCTTCGTTTCTTTCGTATCAAAGGCATCTGGTTTGTCAGAGTAAAGGTTCAACGCGCCAAAAGTCTTTCCTCCGGCAGTCATAGGCAGCGCTATCGATGATGCATATCCGCGCTTGAGCGCGTCCGCTCGCCATGGAG
>CAZANS010000531.1:0-1718 GCA_964486565.1 uncultured Victivallales bacterium | reverse complement strand
GCCACACCCGCATGGTCGCGCTCAACGAAACGTACCGGAAAACCCTTACCCCCGAGAGGTCAGCGAAGGATTCGGGCCATCGATTCTATTCTGCGGAGATTTCGCGGTGGCCATCCAGGGATCCGATTGGGGAGCAGGGCGGGATGAATCTGTAGGGGTTTGGTCCGAACAACCCAATCGATGGACATGATTACCAAGTCTTGGTCTGTGTGGTTGAGAGAACTGGGGGCGAGAGTGCGCTAGCGCGCCGCACGGCTGTGACGGATTCGCTGCTTTCGTTGGCCGTGGACACAAGACTGAAGGTGACTGAAATCATGGGATGGGCTAGAAAAGATGCATCAGGAACGCCGTTTGCCTCTCGTGAAGCGCTGGATCGTGCGTGCAGCTTCTATGTTCCCAATCGGGTCCTGTTTCTACTGCCGGCGTATCCATCCCCCCCGAAGAAGTATCCCGGGATATTTCCAGGGGTTCCACCTATACCGGGCATCGTATACATCGGCGGTCTCGGGGCTATTTCGACTCTTCGGACTCGTCTGCTCGGAATGGCTAGTGTTTATGTAGGCGCTGGCTTTGATCACCATGTGTTGGATTTCAACTCCCCAGCCAATACCTCTGTACCGTCCACACTCTCTGGATGGCCGTCGTACGGGTTCATAGCTGCTGGTCACGGTACGAAGACGTGGTCGGCCGCGGACAGCGGATACCTCGTCTTAAGTGACGCAGCGGTGCTTGGCCCATCATCATTTGCCATGCCGTCGCCCTCATATCGATATGGAGCCGTGGTTGTTCACGCGTGTTTTGCTGGATACAAACCGTGGATTGGTTTGGCATCACCCATGGCTTACACGCATATTTGGGGCATTACTGCTACGGTCGCGGGACTGATGCCGACAGTGCCCTTGCTGCCGCCGAAGTAGGCGGGTGAAAGATGTGTGAGGAGGAGTCCGTAATGAATTTGTCCTCCATGAGTGGACGTTTGATTATGCTGGGCACGGTCGCAGTGTGTCTCGGCGCGGTTGTCTACTCGCAGCGAGTCCGGTCACAACGGTTCGCCGCTTCCGCTCACATGTCGTTGACGGAGACACGCGTACTCTGGGCGACGAATTATCTCAATGAGCATGTGCGAAAGCATGGCACGTTTCCCGCGGAACTGACGGACGATAGATTGAACCTTGATGGGTGGGGTTGCCCGCTTGTCTATGAGGTGTCAACGGATGCTTCTGCGGCGATTGTTGGTAGTTACGGCGCAGATGGTGTCGCAGGTGGCAGTATCTTGGCAGACCGCGACTGGCGTGTCGTTGTGCGTCGCGAGGGACCTGTGGACGCGGGGTCAAGAATGATGATAGTTCGCCTTAGTGCACCTGAAGGGTATTTGATGTCTCTCAGGATCGGCACGGGGACAGACCCCGCCGTGAAGGATGAGCATAAGCTTTAGCAGCCGGGGATTACGACTATGATGGCGCTCCATATGCCTTGTTTGGCCTGGGAAATGGCCTATACTTGGCACATGGAAACCGTGCTGGACACGACGATCCCGGCTTTGACCTACGACTACGATGCACGGCAGCACACCTTCACCACAACTTCGAACACCTCCACGCTGACGCTCTTTCTGGACTGCTCCGGAACCCTGGGATTCCCGGCCAAAGATGGGGTCTCATTTTGGCTCAGCCGGGATCCGATCGGGGAGGCAGGTGGTTTCAATCTTTATGTCATGG
>CAZANS010000530.1:0-1728 GCA_964486565.1 uncultured Victivallales bacterium | reverse complement strand
GGCATGATGCAGAGGAGTTAGGCCATAGTCGTCATCCTCAGTAGAACGTGTTGTCTCCTGTTTCTTGCCCCCCCCAAGGCGTGCCCTCATCCGCTCCCTGAACTCCTCCTTTTCTTCTGTGGACATATTCTCGAATCTCTGTATCATGCTCTGCCATCGCTCTTCTGCTGTACTGGTTCAGCGTGAACTGGACAAATGCCTTTCACGAATAGCTCCTGGCCTTGCCTTCGGCAAGGCGGTTTTCTAAGGCATAGAAGGGCTCGGAATGGTCTTTGTGGAAATGGGATGACAGGTGCGATCCTGCCATCCCCACGACATTCGTCGCCCTGGTCCGGTTATCCCTGGCGGGTTGCACCTCTGCAGAGCCTGCTTCCGTTTCACCGGCCAACCGTATTGTCATCGTTCTGGTCATTCGTGTCAAGACTCCCGTGTTACGATGCTTTCCGCAAGGTCTTGCGTGCCGCCCTGGCGGCGGCGAGCTTTGCAACCCGTGCCGCCAGGATCGCCTCGGCCCGGCCTTCGAGTTTATCCTTCGGTGTAATGTAACCGATGGCACTGTGCAGCCGACGCGTGTTGTAATGGGCGACAAAGTCGGTAACGATCCGGATCGCATCATCCAGCGACAACGGCGTACGCACCCGGATACACGTGCCCTTGATCGTCCTGTGGCAGCGTTCGAGTTTGCCGTTGCTCTGCGGATAATACGGCGAGGTCCTGACATGCGTCATGCCGCTGATGCGGATAAACTCCCGGAAGTCTCTGGAGATGAATTGAGGGCCGTTGTCCGAGATGATCCGCGGGCGGGCATCGGGAAACTTTTCCCGCGCCTGCTGAATGATGATCTCCACGTCCGCCTCGGTCATCGACTCCCGGATGTCCCAGTGGACAATGTATCGGCTGAAGCCGTCGAGGATGGAACACAGGTAATAAAATGTGCCGCAAATGTTGAGGTACGCAACGTCAATATGCCAGTGTTCATGCGGTTTTATGGGCTGGTGGAAGCCTGTGCCTTTTTTCGATGCGGCCCGGTCCCACTTGCTCAATACGCCCGCCCGCGACAACACACGATACACGCTCGACGGGCTTACCGCGACAATATCTTCATCCATCATCATATAGGTCAATCTCCGATAGCCTTCCAGCGGGTGATCCCGATAATAGTCCAGGATCGCCTGTCGTTCGGCCGGGGTCAGCCAGGCGTCTCGCGGCACCCATGCATTGTGCTCGTTGACCTTGCCGTAGCGGGACCGCCAGTCATAGAATTTACTGCGGCTGATGCCGATCCAGGGAATCATCCTCGCCGCTGCAATATCCGTTTTGTCCGACCAGCGTCTCACGTAATCGACCACCTCATCCCGTACATCCGGCTGGGCCCAGGCGTCCTTCAGTCCCGGCCATGCTTTTTTTTTAAGTCGAGGTTATGCTCGACCAATTCGGCGATCACCTCATCCTTCCGGGCCAGCTTCTTATTGAGTTGCTTGACCTTGTTGTCAAGCTCGTACTCCAGGCCGGGCTTTTTCGGGGCAAATGCCGCCGTGCCGTTTTCAAAGAACGTCTTCTGCCACTGGTAAAACTGGGTCGGAGCGATGGAGTATTTTTCGCACACCTCCGACAGAGGCCGACCCTCAAGAAGATGTTCCCGAATGATATTGACCTTGTCGCCCGCTTCAAACCGTCTGCGCCCCTTTTTCATAACAAATCCCTTTCATAACTGTCCACAATAGATTA
>CAZANS010000529.1:0-1737 GCA_964486565.1 uncultured Victivallales bacterium | reverse complement strand
GTGGTTCTCGGGGTCGAGGAGCAGAAGTGCAGGATATTGAACGAGGCCTTTAACCACTGGATCGTCACCGGTCGGCCATTTGTGCTGCTGAAACTGGCGACCACCCTGGACGGCAGGATCGCGACTTCGGGAGGGCTTTCGAGGTGGATCACAGGGGAGGCGGCGCGACACCGGGTTCAGCATCTGCGCAAGTGGAGCGACGCGATAATGGTAGGTGCCGACACTGCCCGTTCGGACAGGCCGTCGCTGACAGTCCGCAGCTCAACCCCTCCTTTCCGCGAACTTCGCAACTGGCATCAGCCTGAGAGGATTGTGGCATCCTCAGCCATGGATCAGGTGGAAGCAGTGAAACTTCTCGCGCCGGGGAAGCCGCCTATTGTCGTCAGCGCCCCTGGGCGCGAGGAATGGCTGCGTGAGCTGGAGAGGCTGGGAGGGATGCAGATCACGGCGTTGCTGGTGGAGGGCGGCGGCGGCCTGGCGGCATCGCTGCTCGAGGCGCGACTGGTCAACCGCGCGGAATTCCACATCTCCACCAAGATAATGGGCGGCACAAATTCCGTGGCCGCCGTCGGGGGGGAATCCCCCGAGTCGCTCGAATACTTGCCATATCTCGCCGATGCCGAGATACGCAGGCTGGGGAAGGACATATGTATCTCCGGGCTGGTGTCGAACGCCGGGAGCTCCGAGCAGAGTTGAAAACAGGAATCACAGTGCTTGCCAGCGGCAGCGCGGGTAACGCGCTGCTGATCCATTCCGGAGCCAGCGCGATAATGGTGGACGCCGGCCTGAGCAGGTCGGAGATGTTGCTCAGGCTGAAGCTTTGCGGCATCCCGCCCGAGACAATCAAAGGACTGCTCATCACACACGAGCACACCGACCATGTCAAAGGTGCCAGGATTCTCGCTGACCAGCTAGGGATCACCACATTCACGACCTCAGCCACCTGCCGGCAGCTTATCGGGAAAAAACTCGCGGCAAGAAAAATCCAGACCATCACACCCAACAACCCCTTCACGATAGGCATCTTCGACATAATCCCGTTCCAGGTGCCGCACGACGCCGCAGACCCCGTCGGATTCGTGATATCCGTCAACAACCTAAAAATCGGCATCGCAACCGATCTCGGGCACGTCAGCAACGGCGTCAAGGCAAGGCTCCTCGACTGCGACGCGCTGATCCTCGAATCAAACCACGACCCGAAAATGCTATGGGACTCCAACAGAAGGCTCAACCTCAAACGCCGCATACTCGGACGTTTCGGACACCTGAACAACAACGACGCCATGGACTGCCTCGCCGAACTCCTCACCCCGAGGACACGCCATCTCGTGCTATACCACCTCAGCGGGGAGTGCAACTGCCGCGACCTGCTCTCCCAGCTCGCCGTCGCGAAACTCACGGAACTGCGCCGCCATGACGTGACCTTCAACATCGCTCGCCAGGATGCCCCGTCGGAAACCTTCTGGATGTAGACCGTGCCCGCAAAGTGGGCTGAGGTCGTCACACACCCCCTCTTCATTAACGTGTTATATACAAACACATTACCTGTCATTTTTGAGATTTAACTGCTCCATTTAGGATGAAGGCCGGGAACAACCTCCTTTATTTCCCATGTTCTTGTTTTTTGTCTAAAAAATTGTAGATTACATGTTCTTGCGTCAGGGATAATCTGGCGGGCGACGATGGGAGACGGCTAAAATAAGGGGTTTTCAGATGAGGGTATTGGTCACAGGCGGG
>CAZANS010000528.1:0-1741 GCA_964486565.1 uncultured Victivallales bacterium | reverse complement strand
CAACTATCACGATACTATGCTGCTGTCGAGGATGCGGCGACGCGAGCGGATGGACGCATCGTCAAGGTGATGGGAGATGCAGTGCTGCTGACCTTCCCGACGGATTGCTGCCGAGAAGCCGTGGAGGTGTTGCGCGAAATCCAAGAGGACACATCGGAGAGTTGGCGACAGTTTGACGAACGCTGCCACGTTCAGGTCAAGGTAGGTGCCGGCCCGGTAGTGTGCGGCAACCTCGGCCCCCCCGGCGAGGAGCGATTCGACATTGTTGGAGACACGTTAAACCAGCTGTTCAAGGCACCGTGGGGTGAGTTTGAGTTAACGCCCGAGGTGAGGGCGTTGGTTGAGTGAACCGCTGGTTTGGAGCAAGGTCGCTTTGTACACTCATAAAAAGGTTGGACTGTGAATCGAATTCAGAGAATTGTCCAGGGGTTGATCACGTTGGTAGTACTGCTGGCATCAGGTTGCGGAGGGGAAGCTGACGAGGCGCATCCGGGCACCGGCGAGGTGACCATGTCCACGGTGGATACGGTCACTTTCAACAGCGGCGAACTAACTCTTACCGGCGTGCTCTGGCGCCCGAACGGGGAAGGCCCTTTTCCCGCCGTTCTCTTCAACCATGGCAGCGGCGAGGACTACAGTGAGCAGATTGCAGCCTTGGGGCCGATGTTCACCGAGCGGGGGTACGTTTTGTTCTGGCCGTACCGGCGCGGTCATGGTCTCTCGGGCGACCAGGCGGACTGGGTGGTGGATCAGTTGGATGCGGCCGAGGAGGAGGGGGGCGTGGAAATGTGGAGCGCGGTAATGACGGAGCTGCTTCAGGGGCCTCACCTCGCCGATCAACTGGCGGCGCTAAACTGGCTTTTCACACAACCGATCGTCGACAGTGAAAGGGTGTACGTTGCCGGTAACTCCTTCGGAGGAATCCAAACCGCGCTAGTCTCGGCAAAAACAGACAGGGTGCGTGCAGCCGTGGATTTTGCCGGGGCCGCTCTCACCTGGGCCCGTTCTCCCGATCTCAGGGAGGCGATGACGGAAGCAGTAGTGAATGCACGGGTGCCCGTGATGTTCATTCAGGCCGAGAACGATGCCGACACCAGCCCCAGCCGGGAACTTGCCGCCGCCATGCAGGCGGCCGACAAAGCCCACCGGATCCACATTTTCCCGGCGTTCGGGGAAACGTCGTCAGACGGTCATAGCTTTGGATATTTTGGCGCTGCGATTTGGGGGGACACTGTATTCTCCTTTTTCGAGGAGAATGCGCCGGCCCGGTGAGGCTGATGGACAGGAGGCCCGGGATGCCATGGTTGTGACACCAGTCACTGTCTCAAACAACTCAACTGTGTATCTCTCTTATCGACCTGTAGGCGAGGTCTGAAAGAGAGGTCCATCATGAAACGCTCCACAATGGTATCCGCGCTCGCGATCCTTGTTGGCATCACTGTCACGTCGAACCTTCAGGCGCAGCAGAGCAGGGCTGTGCAAAATGGTGCCGAGGTACGCGCGCAGCACTCTGTCGGATTCTCAATAAGGGAGCGGCAAATAGTCGCCGAGTTCTTCGCTACGCATCGCCAGGAGGCGGAGGCGCTGCCACAGGGGATCGCGAGAGAGCTGGCACGAGGCAAGCGGCTGCCGCCGGGGATTACAAAGAAGCCGATTCCGTCCGGGCTTGAAGATCAGTTTCCGACTCGACCTGGGTTTGAGGTCTCGATCTTCGGCGATCGAGTCGTGTTAATCGAGGCAA
>CAZANS010000527.1:0-1741 GCA_964486565.1 uncultured Victivallales bacterium | reverse complement strand
TATGGCGGGCACAGGCAGTTGATGGTATGCACCAGCCATATCGCCGCACCGTCTGACACACCGGCGTTCCCAACGCGGTTCACCCGGAGTTTTGAAACTGGCTCTTTCATATGTTTTTCAGCTTCGCTTGTTGCAAGACACGACAGACAATGTAACTTATGGGTTTTCCAGAAATATACAAATGAGTTTGGATGCAAGATGATAGACATAAAGTTAATTCGTGAGAATCCAGGGCTGGTCAGGGAGAACTGCGCCCGCAGAGGCTGCGACGTGGATATTGATGCCCTCGTGAGGACAGAGAAGGAGCACAGGGAGATCATAACCCAGATCGAGGCCCTGCGTGCCGAGAGGAACAAGCTGAGCAAGGAATGCCGGGGCAACCCCGAGGCAGTGGCCAAGGTCAAGGAGCTTAAGGAGCAGCTTGCCGGGCTTGAGGCCGCTCAGACGCGGAAGGAGGAGGAGCTGAACGTGTCGTTGTTCTGGCTGCCTAATCTGCTTGACCCGGCGGTGCCCGACGGCAAGGACGACAGCGACAACCGCGAAATACGCAAGGTGGGGCAGGTGCCCAAGTTCACGTTCAAGCCCAGGGACCACCAGGAGCTGGGCGAGTTGCTTGGGATAATAGATTGCGCACGCGGCGCGAAGGTGGCAAAGTCGGGGTTCTACTACTGGAAGGGCAAGGGAGCTCAGCTTTGCAACGCGCTTTTCTTCTGGACACAGAACAAGCTGATCGGGAAGGGATTCACGTCGTTCATCACCCCTTGCCTGGCGAAGGAGCGCACGCTCTTCGGCACGGGATACCTGCCCTTCTGCGCGGTGGAAACCTTCGCCGTCGAGAACGAAAACCTCGCACTCATCGGCACTTCCGAGCAGACGCTCGTCGCCTTCCATGCCGACGACATCTTATCCCCAGAGGAACTCCCGCTAAAGTACTGCGCCTTCTCCCCATGTTTCAGGACGGAAGCCGGCAGCTACGGCAAGGCAACCAGAGGGATCTTCAGAGTGCACCAGTTCCACAAGGTCGAGCAGATCGTCTTCTGCATGCCACAGGACACCGACAAGGCTCACCTAGAGTGTCTCCAGAACGAGGAGATGCTGCTCTCCGAACTCGGCATCCCATACCGCGTGGTGGATGTCTGCGTAGGCGACATGGGCGCCCCGGGGTACCGCAAATACGACATCGAGGCGTTCTTCCCGGGTTTCGGGGGATACCGCGAGGTCACTTCCAACACCAACCTCACCGATTTCCAGGCCAGAAGGCTCAACATCAGATACCGTGATGCCGAAGGCAAGAAAGGGCTCGTGAACACCATCAGCGCGACTGCCGTCACCGACAGGGTCGCCATCGCGATCCTCGAATGCTTCCAGCAAGAGGACGGCTCAGTCATCGTGCCGGAACCTCTCAGGCCTCTCTGCGGTTTCGACCGCATTGAAAGCGCTGGTCGGTAATGCCGTGGCACGTGAGCCGCATTTGTTACAGACCCGCCGCGGCTGTCTTGCAGCCATGTTATCCCGGAAAAACCCTTAGCGTATCTCGGGACTCATGGGTACATGCTCAACTGCGAGCAGCGTCCCGGCAGCCAGCACAGCAACAAGGGGGCAGTTGAATTTTGCGACTGCCGAAAGCCATTTTGCCCGGACATATTTTTTTTGCGAGTTCCTGGTTCCATACTTCGATTTCGGCACGCATCATGCTCAGCCTTGTAGACCACATGCCCGTCATCGCTCAGCTTGAGAATCC
>CAZANS010000526.1:0-1742 GCA_964486565.1 uncultured Victivallales bacterium | reverse complement strand
GCCTGACTGACTGGACGGACGCAGGGAGAGCCGCTTACACGGAGCACGCGAAGAGAGGTCTGGAGCCGTATGAGCCGGGGGTACACTACACCCTCCGCGAGGATGCCGTGGACGAGCAGGGCTACGTCGGCTACGATGACATCCCTGAGTTGCAGAGCTTCCGCACACAGTGGATACTCCGACGGCGGCGCATACCGATGGTGCCTCAGCCGACAGCGACGCCCATGCCCGACGCGAGGCAGACCTTAGAGGCTCGAGCCCAGTTACTGTCACTGTATTTCCGTTCGTGGACCTTGCTGCCGAACTGCATCGTGGACGGCGTCCGACGACTCCATGCGCTTCGCACCGGGGATCTGAGGCGGCGAGCAGGCGTGAAGGCCCCTGGCACGTACGCTGCGAGCTGGAGGTGGTACGTCCGCGGACACGTTGTCTCTACGAACGCGGCGCAGTTGATCCGCAACGTCCTGCTCATGACCATGGTCGCTCCGCGGTGCAACACCGACGACATCGGCACGGAGGAGGACCACGGCAAGACGCCCCTGGTGGTGCAGGCTTGCCGCACGTTGACGCTACAGAAGCTCCACGACGTCGTCGGGACGCGAGAGGTCGATGCTGACATCAAGGTGGATGCCGAGCAGCAGAAAGCAGACGGGCACAAGTTGTCCAAGACGGTCCTTGATGCTGTGACTGTGGGCGACACACTGTGGAAGACGACGGGGCTCAGTGAGGACGTGCGTGTGAACAGGGAAGGTCACTGGAGCAATGTCCCAAGCGAGAACTCAGTTCCGAAAACCGTGGTCTCAGCCAAGCAGAAGGAGGCAGTGGAGGCAGAGGCGGCAGTGAATGCGAGGTACACCGAAGAGAATCGACTGAAGTGGTGGGAGACCTTGCTGGCAGGAGACACTTGTCCGGACACGGGCCGACGCATTGTCCCGAACGAGGTGCAGCTGAACGTTTTGAAGGAGATCGAGAAGAGGTGTTTGCTCGAGCAGAAGGAGGACGGGCGTGACAAAATCAACACTGGGGCCGCTGAGCCTCTACGTGCGATGATTCAGGGCCTGCCTGGAGCAGGGAAGACCAAACTCATCGGCTGGGTGCGTTCCTTTTTCGAGAACGTCATGGGTCACACGCATGGGGTCGACTTCATCTGTCTGGCCTCGCAGAACACGATGGCTGCTTTCATCAAAGGCCGCACCTTTCATTCCTGGGCGGGTCTGAAGGTCAATACGGCGGACACGCGACGTGCGAAGCAGCAGGCTTTCGCGACGCCTGACGCGAAGCAAATGTATGAGAGGTGTCGCGCTCTCCGGTGGGTCTTGATTGACGAAGGTAGCACAGCCTCTGCCGAAGTCCTGGCTGGCGTACACGGAGCCGTTTGCAGTGGTGTGCGGGAGCGCCATACATACAAGGAGACACGCGACGGCGTCGTACGTCTCTTGGGCGGTATGAATCTCCTTTTCTTCGTGGATTGGTGGCAGCTCCCACCTGTGCAAGCGACGTCTTTGTCACAGAATCCTTTTGCCAAGACCCACAGCAGTAGTGTGCAACAGATGCTCAACGTCTTCTGGTCCAAGGACACACCGCACATGAACCTCAACAAGACGTTCGAGCTGGTGGTTGCCAATCGCTCCGGGGACGATCCCTTTTTTCAGGCATTTCTGACGGAGTGCAGACATGGCCGGCAGCAGTGGGAGATGTATTGGTTCGTCCATGACCTACCGACCCACAATACAGGGTCCTGG
>CAZANS010000525.1:0-1742 GCA_964486565.1 uncultured Victivallales bacterium | reverse complement strand
GCGCAGGCCCAGCTCCTCCTGGACAGTCCCGACGCAATACACGGCGACCTTTGGCTTTCGCACGCTCAGCTCCCTCAATGTCTCGGCCACGATGAAGGCTCCGACCTTGTCGTCGGTGCCCTTGGACTTGATGCGGTGCTTCCCTAGCATCTGGAAGTTGCGCCTCATGGCCACGGCATCCCCCACCTTCACCTTGTCGGCGGCATCCTTCTTGTCCTCCGCGCCGATGTCAATCCACAAATCCTTAAGCTCAACTGCCTTGTCGCGCTCCTCGGTCTTCATGAGATGTATCGGCTTCTTGCCGATCACCCCCTGCACGAAGCCCTTTTCAGAAAGCACCTCCACCTCCGACCCGGGGACCACGAGCTTGTCTATGCCCCCGACGTTGCGGAAATGCAGGAGCCCCTCGTCGGAGATGAAGGTGACCTGGTAGCCGATCTCATCGTAATGCCCGGCCAGCATGACTTTCATCGGGGACTTCTCGTTGATTATGCCAATGGTGTTGCCGGTGACGTCCGTATAGACTTTGTCGGCGAAGCCCGAGAGGTATTCTCTGAATACTGCCGCGGTCTGCTCCTCGAAGCCGGAGGGACCCGAGCAGTTCATCAGACCCTCGAGAAAATCTAGACTCTTCCTGTTAAACATTGCATCACTCCTAGAAGGTTGATAATCTCAACTGTCACCGCGGCAGGGGATCCGAAACGTTTCTGCCGCGAACAAGGCTAATTTACCTTTCAAGAAGCCCTTATGCAATGCCTCGCCGGGAAAATATTTTCTCGAGCACCTTGCCGGATGCGTTGGTGTGCCCCATGCTGGGGACATTGAAGAACTTGAACTTGCCGTCGTCCCATCTTTTGCTGCTTTCGATGATCTCTTTGTAGTTCTGGCCCTTGTCGCCTGAGACGACTGCCCATTTCCTGTCTTTTCTGGGCTTGCGTTGTGTGTCGGAGAGCTTGAGGCCGGGGAAATGCCCAAAGGTGTTTCTCTGAGGCAGGCAGTTCTGTGCGGCTGCTCCTGCGAGAACAACGGTGAAGAGGCCATCAGGAAACCCGTGATTAGAATACCCGGCGTGAGGAACGACGACACTAGATGCCTGCTCATTGGCTAACTCCCCATTTTGCGAAGGTTGCAAATCACAACGGGTTCTGCATACTGATTAGTTCGATGATGTTCTTCTCGATCTCGTCGGGAGTGGTGTTGGGTGCGAATCTTTGCACTGGTATTCCATCGCGGGCGATCAGGAATTTTGTGAAGTTCCATTTTATCGCGCTGCCTAGGATGCCGTTTTTTTTGTCCTTGAGGAACTTGTAAAGCGGATGTGCGTCCTTCCCGTTGACAACGACTTTCTCGAACATCGGGAATGACACGTCGTAGTTGATAGTGCAGAAGGATTTTATCTGCTCGGAGTCCCCGGGTTCCTGCCCGCCGAACTGGTTGCAGGGGAAGCCGAGGATTACCAGCCCGGAGTCCTTGTGCTTTTCATAAAGCTTCTGGAGGCCTTCGTATTGTTTTGTGAATCCGCATTTGCTGGCGGTGTTGACGATGAGCAATACCTTACCCTTGTACTCCGACAGTGATATCTCCTCGCCATCAATGTTTTTGACGTTGAATGCGTAGACATCCTTTCCCATGTTTACCTCCGTTGTGCTCGAGCATGCGGCAAAGATTGTCAATGACGCAATACACATTAGAGCCAATTTCAAAACTACCCGTGGCCGCGCGGCCTGCCATTTTGGATGCGA
>CAZANS010000524.1:0-1744 GCA_964486565.1 uncultured Victivallales bacterium | reverse complement strand
TGACAATATCCGGTTTTTATGGTTAATTTCTATGTAATTCCAGCAATTTACATAGAGAGAAAAAATGATTCCGAAATTCATTCCGACAAATAGAGAGCAACAATACCTCTTCCCGCCTTCGATTCAAGATTGGCTCCCGGAAGAGCATCTGGCCAGGTTTGTTGTTGAAATCGTCTCACAGCTTAATCTAGGACCTCTCGCAGAGACCTATGCCGGAAAAGGTTGCAAAGCGTATCATCCTGAAATTCTACTATCTTTGCTGTTTTATGGCTATGCTACCGGAGTTTTCTCCAGCCGAAAAATAGAGGAAGCAACCTATGATTCAGTAGCCTTTCGTTTTATTTCCGCTAACACCCATCCTGATCACGACACCATAGCCAATTTTCGCAAGCGATTTCTTGAACAACTGAAGCCACTTTTCACCCAGATCTTGATGTTTGCTCACGAAATGGGTCTTTTGAAAATGGGCAAAATCAGTCTTGATGGTACCAAGATAAAAGCCAATGCCTCCAAACACCATGCCTTGAGCTGGGATTATGCCTGTAAGCTTGAACTACAATTACAGACCGAGGTTAATGAACTTATCCGTCTTGCCGAACAAGCTGATACGGAAGAAAATCCTGATGGAATGGACATTCCACAAGAACTCCGTCGTCGTCAAGACCGGTTGAATGCCATAGCCCAGGCAAAGGCCACAATTGAGGAACGGGCGGCACAAAGATACGCCCAGGAGCAACAAGAATACGAAGAGAAGGCCACTGCACGTCGTGCAAAGGCCGAAGCGTCAGGCAAGAAGCCTCGCGGTCCTGAGCCGAAACCACCTACACCGGGACCTCGCAAAAAAGATCAAGTCAATTTGACTGACGAAGAATCGCGCATCATGCCGTCCTCAGATAAGGGATTTGTCCAGGCTTATAATGCACAAGCCGGCGTTGACGTTGACACAATGATTATTGTCGAATCTCACATCAGCCAGGCTTCAAACGACAAGCAAGAAATCAGTCCGACCCTTGCGTCCCTGCATGCGTTGCCTGAGGAATTGGGAAGGGTTGACACTATACTGGCTGATGCCGGTTATTTTAGCGATAATAACGTGGTATCCTGTGAGCAGTCTGGAGTTGAACCGTTTATCCCCCCAAATCGGGATAAGCATAACCAACCCCTTACGGAACGATTCGTCGACCCTCCGCCGTTACCTGAAGATGCAAAGCCGATTTACAAAATGAGGAACAAACTCAAGACTGTCGAGGGCCGAAAGATTTACGCGAAACGCAAGAGCACGGTTGAACCAGTGTTTGGCATTATCAAACATGTGTTGGGATTCCGACAATTCTTTTTAAGGGGCCTAAAGGCAGTCTCCGGCGAATGGACACTTGTGTCAATAGCGTGGAATATAAAACGGATGTTTGTCCTAAATAGTTAAAAATATCAAAAAACAAGGCTGTGTGGGTATATTCTTAGTCAGGATGGTAGCAAAAAACTGAGTATATGATAAAAGTCTATCACTAGACTCAGAAAGTGGCTCTATTGGTTAGGCTTGGGTCTAGAGTGAGGGACTTGAAATCCGACAGACTCCTAGTGCTTATTCTGACTTCTGTTTGGGCAATTATGCCCAAAACAAGCAGGGCAGAAACCCTTGATGATCTGAAAATGACTATCAGCCAGATGAAAGCTAATATGGACTTACTTCAACAAAAAGTTGACGACTTGGAAAAGAAACAAGTTGCCGCAACAGAAAGTAGCT
>CAZANS010000523.1:0-1751 GCA_964486565.1 uncultured Victivallales bacterium | reverse complement strand
ATTTGAAAGATTCGGTCGAACTTCGCGGACGTCTCGGCTCTGACAAAGTTTTCGACATTGACAGTGACCGGCTGGGCGACGTCTTCGGCATGGGCGCTCGAGGCGGCTAGAACCGTCGCGAGGATGAGGCTGCTGGATGTGATGATTGTTTTCATGCTTGTTCCTTTTCGGTTCAGTTGATTCTTGGTTTTTATCAGTTGGCCTTTTTGGCCTGAGGCGGCGTCCAGCGACCTTCGAGGGCCGCCTGCTCGGGGCCGTAGAGCCGCATGACCATATAGAAGGGACCGTCGGGTGCGGGTAGCCAGTTGGACTTTAGGTCCGGTCCGGGCGAGTCCTTACTGATGTGCAGCACCAGGGAGCCGTCCTCCTCCTTCTTGAATTGGTCCAGCATCAACGAGCTCAGGAGATAACGGTCGAGCGGATTGTCGATGAAGAGCTGCGTCTTGCCGTCATACATGGACAGCGACCAGAAGGCCTTCACTGGTGGGAGCGTCCCTTTCGGAAAAGTGACCGTGTATCCGTAGCTGGATCCGTCCAGTGGCTCGCCGTCGGCATCGGTGAGATACATCGGATAGCTCGCCTCGTCCGCCGAATTGCCATAGAGGCCCATGTGCCCAGCCACGGAGCGGAGCAGGTTAGGCTTCTCCAGTCCGTAGTTCTTTTTGGCGCTCTGCTGGAGGAACTTCCTGGTGCCGAAGATCTTCCCGCTGGAAAGAGGGTCGTTCACGTTCTCCGCAATGAATGCCTCCATCTCGGCAAAGCCATCCTTTATGCCGGCTTTGAGATCCTCCTGTGTATCCGCCGGCAGAGCGGAGAAATCGAAGTCTGCCTCCGTGCCGATGCCGAAGCGCGCAAGATCCTGCCAAAGAGCTTCCTCCCCCGGCCCCGGTTTCCCGAGCAGGTCCATCATAAAGTCAAGGTAGCCGAAGAAGCGCTCGTCGAATTGCGAGCCCTCGTCCCAATCTGGGAAGTCGGGCCGGGCTGACGCCGTCGGGGCCTCGCCATCGAGGAAGGCGCTCAGCGGTTGCAGCGCGTACTGCCCCTGGATCACCTTGACCTTCGGCAGGTCATCCGGCCCGAACAACTGGGTGCGTGTGATGTTGAGGATGAAGTCGGTCTCGGAGCGGATGACATCGGTGATGCCCGCCGGCTTCTCGCCGTCCCAACCCGGTCCAGCGAGCAGGTAGCGGCCGGCCTGATTACCAGTGGTCAGGGTGCCGACATAGGCGAAATTGTGGGTGTAGAGGTCAATGAGTTGAAAGCTGTAGTAGCGTTCCTTCTCCATCTCGGGCACGGACAGCACGAGCGGCTCCGCCCGGAGGTCCATCCAGAAGATGCAGTAGGGCGTGTCCGCATTCGGCGTGACGATCGCCTTGTCCTCCGGGGTGAACAACCTCGCTTCGCAGGAGACCTGATTGAACGGACCCTTGTATTCCTGATTGTCCTCGTCCACGACGTAGTTCCACATGGTCTTGTAGTTCATGACCATGGGGAACCCATAGAGGTAGGCCTTGTTCGCAATGGCCTGCGCATCTTCCACGTCGAGGCGATCCTTGGCCAAGATGCTTGCCAGCGGCATCGCCAGGCAAATCAAGACCAGAATGGTGTTTTTAAAGCTGCGTCTTTCGTTCATACACTTCCCTAATTTCTTTGTTTTTGGGCCCGGGCCTTTCCATGCGATGGGAATTTCTGAGCCGAACAAGTTATTATATCATTTCTGTATATCTGCGTTTAATATTATGGGGTTTTCA
>CAZANS010000522.1:0-1752 GCA_964486565.1 uncultured Victivallales bacterium | reverse complement strand
CCGCGCCTGCGCTCCCAACGCGGTTCACGCGGAGTTTTGAAACTGGCTCTTTAGTGGTTCAAAAAAGGGAATACAGAAAAAGTAAACCACGAAACACACGAAACACACGAAAATTATGGCTCTTCCGCAGAATCTGTGGGTGAAATACGGCAATAACTGGGGCTTCATGCCCCAGACCCCTGAGATTTTAAAGGCATGAGGGAGCAGTTCCGGACAGGATCGCAAGAAAAGGCGGGAGGCCGAGACCTCCCTTCGGCAACTGTCCGTTGCTGTCCCGTCCGGCTATCCCTCGATGGTCGCATCCCTGCGGAGCCAGCTCTGTTTCGCCGGACATCAGAATATATGCCGTCGTGGACGGCAGGGCAACGGGGTCAATTTCCGCCTCTGGCATTCATGGCTTACCAATATGCCATGCCCTCAAACTACTCCCGGCAATATGCACAGACTTGCCATGGAATCAAGAGCGGGAGTGTGACCCCCAATCCCGTTGCGGAAAAAAAACTCGTGGTTCTTCTCGTTGCATGCTTGACTTTGCTCTCATCGTATGTAATCTTTCTACATGATGAAAAACAAAGTTCCTATCAGTAAATAAGGGAAACACAAATGACTTTTCAACCAGACTACCAGCATTTTTCCGACGTGATGAAAAACAAGCGTCCCGCAAGGCTTCCTCTGTATGAGCATTATGTCAATTCATCCTCGATGGAAAATATCATGAATGTGAAATTCGCCGGACTCGAAGGTGGCGACAAGCGGGATCAGGCCGAGTATTTCCGCCAGCACTGCCGCTTTTTCAATGAGATGACTTACGACACTGTCTCTTATGAGGTATGCATAGGTTCTGTACTTCCCGGTCATAACGCAATCTGTGGCGGGCAGGGTCCGATCCAGTCACGATCCGACTTCGCCGCATATCCATGGGAGGACTTGCCCTCTCTTTACTGGAAAATGGCCCGTCCTCGTTTTGATGCATTGCTTGCAGCATTACCAGACGGAATGAAGGCTGTTGGGGGAGTCGGCAATGGAGTGTTTGAACTAGCCGAAAGCCTGGTAGGATTGGAATCCCTCCCCTTCATGGAAGTTGACGATCCAGAACTTTATACCGATCTGTTCCTGTCAATCGGTGATTTGATGTGCAAGATATGGGCGGAGTTCATGCCACGTTATGGAAGCCACTTTGCAGCATGCCGTTTCGGAGATGATCTCGGGTTCAAGTCCTCCCTGCTGACCAATCCTGTGACAGTCCGCAAACACATTATTCCACAGTACCGCCGCGTGATAAATATTGTGCATGCTGGTGGAAGCCCATTCCTATGGCATTCGTGCGGGTGCATTTTCGAGATCATGGGCGACATGATCAAGCTGGGAATAGATGCCAAGCACTCGAATGAGGATATCATTGCACCCTTTGACCGTTGGATTGCCGAGTACGGGAATAAAATTGGACTACTAGGAGGCTTTGACCTGGATTTTCTTTGTTCGAACAGCCCTGACATCATCTACAGCAGAGTCATTGAATCAGGGAGACGCTTCAGGAAGACGGCTCAGGGCTATGCATTGGGATCAGGCAACTCCATTCCAGACTATGTTCCGCCGGAGAACTACCTTGCGATGATTAGGGCAGTTCAAGAACTGCGACAGGAAGAGCCGTAAACATCCACTTTTGGGAAATGCACCCCTCAGGATATAGTGGTCGAGTTGGGTTAATCATCTAATTATTAACATGTTAACTTTTTCTACTAACCTTAAAAA
>CAZANS010000521.1:0-1762 GCA_964486565.1 uncultured Victivallales bacterium | reverse complement strand
ACCGTATTCCTCGATGTCCTTGAGTGTGTTAAGTTGGTTGTTTTCGTAGTAGTTCTGGTACCATTCGGCGGTTTTTTTGATTGCGTGACTGCTGTTCCAGAGGGGGTGCCATAGGAGTTTTTCTCTTGCTTTTGAAGAATCTAGCTTCAGGAATGTTGCCTCGTGTGGTGCATTGGGATCATGTGAGACGGAGAATTTGATTTTATTCCACAGGGATTTGATTTCATTTGTGACCTGCTGGACGGTGAGGGTCTCGTCGTTGTCGGGTCCGAAGTTCCATGCGCCTGCGAAATCCGCATTTCCATCGAGGAGTTTCTGTCCGAGTGCGAGGTACCCGGAGAGGGATTCGAGAACGTGCTGCCAGGGGCGGGTGGACTTGGGGTTGCGGATGACGATCTCTTTGTTTTTTGACGCTCCGCGCATGAGGTCAGGGATCAGCCGGTCAGCGGCCCAGTCGCCTCCACCAATGACGTTGCCAGCGCGGGCGCTGGCAAGCAGGATGTTGTGAGTAAATCCGTATTTTTCGGGGTTAAAAAACGACTTCCTGTATGATGCCGTGAGCAGTTCGGAGCAGCCTTTGGATGCGCTGTATGGGTCGTGGCCACCGATGCGGTCATTTTCGTTGTATGCGTGGTCGGATTCCAGGTTTTCGTAGGATTTGTCGCTTGTCACGTTCACGATTGCGCGGACAGATGAAGACGAGCGGCATGCCTCGTAGACATTGAGCGTGCCCATGACGTTGGTCTCGAAGGTTGTTCCCGGGTCGGCATAAGACTCGCGCACAAGTGGCTGCGCGGCCAGATGGAACACTATTTCAGGCTTGCGCGATGACACGCACTTTTTAATTTCAGAAGGATTTCTGATATCTCCTGTTTTTGAGTCAATATCCAATTTCAGCAGGTCAAAATGGCTTGGCCTTGTCGGTGGCTCGAGGGCATATCCGCAGACTTCAGCGCCGAGCATCCTTAGCCAGCATGCCAGCCATGAGCCCTTGAAGCCGGTGTGGCCGGTTATCATTACGCGCCTGTTGGCCCAGAAATCAGATGACAGATGACAGACGACAGAAGACGGACGGCGGGGATCGGACGACAGAGGGCAGAGGACGGACGACAGTTTGTGTTTGGAATATGCCATGATTATGTTGTTTTTTTACAGAATTTCTCGGGATGGGATAACATTGACCCAAACATTTTACCGATATTAATTGACTTTGCAAATAAATTTTCTTTATATATTTCTGAAATATATCCGCACTTTTGAGTTGTCTCTAGCCAATGTTGTGTCTCTGAGTTTTCTCCGTCAGCGTCTGTGAGTTTGCTGACGAATTGAGCGATATACCTTCGTTTTTGCCATGCCTCGGTGATATTTGCTCCTATTGATCTGGATGATCTGCGAACTTGATCTGTCAATGAATATCTCTCATCCGCCGGGAATTTCTTGGGAATTTGGAATATTTCTTGTTGAAGCTCAAACGCTAACTGATATACTTTCAGGTCTCTATAGCTTTCAATTCTTTCACTCATTCATGTACCTCTTAGTTTTTCACGTCCTCTGTCCTCTGTCGTCCGATTTCACCAGATTTTCCATGGAGCGTTGCCGGAGTTCCAGAGTTCCTCGAGGTGGATCTTGTCCCTGAGCGTATCCATTGGTTTGAAGAAGCCCTTGTGCTTGTATGCGACGAGCTGTTTTTCCTGCATGAGTTTTTTTATCGGGTGATCCTCCCATGCGGTGGAGTCGTCCTTGATGTATTCGATGGCTTTGG
>CAZANS010000520.1:0-1763 GCA_964486565.1 uncultured Victivallales bacterium | reverse complement strand
CCCATGGTGGGGAGAGGGAGGTGAACGATCCGTAGAGCACCTTCCTGTCGGGAAGCACAAATGTTTTAAGGTTCCTCGCCCCCGGGGTGAAAGGCAGCTCTTCCGGCCATCTCGGGGCATCTTCGGGAAGCCCGTTAGGGAATGACATCGCGAACTGGATCACAGGGAATGCGCCCCCGCCGTTTTCCAGCTCCACAAGATATATTCTCTCTATTCCACCGCTGTCCCGTTTTATCTCCAGGAGCATGGAGCCTCTGGAGACATGGAATCTGCCATCCGGATAAAACTGTTTTAGTCTGGTGAAGCAATCGGCGAGCCCATCCCTTACCAGGCTCATCTGCATTTTGTTGCGCACTCCGTTGACGATTACCGGCTCAGACCATAGCGAGCTGCCGCCTAGCGCCTCCGACAGACTTCCTGCCGAGCCCTTCCGCCCGAAAGGTGAAATGGAGAAAACCTCCGCATCCAGCGGCAGTACGGCCGAAAGCAGAAAAGCGAACGCCAGCTTTTTAATCAACGAACACATTTGTTCAGCAACCGTTAAATTGCCCCCATGCCCAAAAGAAACAAACGGATGAGGAATTTTATTGACCCAGAAAGACCTTGACTCTGCGCATCGCCTCGACAATGTCCTCGATGGAGGTCGCGTAGGAGCATCTTACATATCCCTCGCCGCAAGCGCCAAAGGCAGTGCCTGGGACGAGTGCGACATTCTGATCCTTTAGAAGCCGCATGGAAAAGTCTTTCGAGGTCATCCCGGTGGAGCTTATGTTGGGGAATATATAGAAAGCCCCCTCCGGCTTGAAGCAGCTCAGGCCCATTTCGTTCAGGTGCTTGTTTATGACATTCCGCCGCTCGCAATATTCTTCCTTCATGGCGATCATGTCGGAATACCCGTTGCGAAGTGCCTCGACGGCAGCTTCCTGAGCGAGAGTGGGTGCGCAAAGCATGGAATACTGATGTATCTTCATCATTGCGTCAATAATGCTTGCCGGCCCACATGCGAAGCCGACCCGGAACCCGGTCATCGAGTATGCCTTTGAGAATCCGTGCAGGAAAACAGTCCTCTCGGACATCCCGGGAATCGTTGCTATCGAGAGGTGGCTCCCCTCGTAAGTCAGCTCGGAATAAATCTCGTCCGCGATGACAATCAGATTGTTCTCGATCGCGATCTCCGCGATCTGCCTGAGTTGTTCGCCGTTGAGCTTCGCGCCTGTGGGGTTGCAGGGGAAGTTCAGCAGTATTGCCTTAGTCTTAGCCGTAAGAGCCTTACGCAGATCATCCGGGTCCAAGGCGAAATGGTTCTTCTGGAAGGTGGGTATCGCCACGGGGATGCCGTGGGCCATCTTAATGCAAGGCGAGTATGACACATAGCACGGCTCGTGGTAGATGATCTCGTCGCCGGGATTGATGATGGCGCGCAGCAGCAGATCCAGGCCTTCGCTCACGCCGACAGTGATTATGCACTGTGAAGCAGGGCAGTATTCCAGGCCATAGAGTTTTCCCAGATATTTAGATATCTCCTCCCTCAGGCTCATGAGCCCGAGGTTGGAGGTGTAGGACGTATGCCCCTTCTCTAGGGAATATATCGCCGATTCCCTGATGTGCCACGGGGTGGGGAAATCCGGCTCGCCTATGCCCAGCGATATCACATCGTCCATCTGGTTAACAAGCTCGAAGAAGTCCCTTATGCCACTTTTCGGCAGTCTTGAGATATGCCCTGCGACAAAGGCCTCAGGGTGAAATTTTGAGTCTTTTGTATT
>CAZANS010000519.1:0-1764 GCA_964486565.1 uncultured Victivallales bacterium | reverse complement strand
ACCAGCGCATGCCGGAGAGCTTGGCGCGCTGGGCAACGATGTGACGGCATGCTCCCTCGATGGCGCCCGAACCGATGAAATAGCCTTTGCGTCTGAAGGTTCGGTACTTCATGCGCTCGGCATGGGTCTCGAAGTAGGATATTTCGGCTTCAGCAGCCTTGCGCGCATCAGACCCCAAAGAGGGAAGACGTGCTGCGGTTGCTTCGAGGATTCCGGGGAGGCCGTTGTTCTTCAGTCGCTTGCGCCACCTTTTGAAGAGCGCCTTGGTGCGTTCGTCGTCGGATTCGAGTACCTGGCACATGGCATGAAGATGCTCGCAGGCATGATAGAAGTCAACGATCTGCACGGCATCACTGAAACGGTCCTTGACCAAGTTCCAAATCCATTCGGCGCCGTCACCGATGAAGACCGTCTTGCGCGCTGTGGGGTATCCGCGTTTGATAGCTTCTTCCCATAGAAGAGGGGCGAAGTCGGTGCGATCACAGAATGCGGCGATGTAGGTGCTGGAAAAGGGATCTCGTTGTGGATGCCCTTTCGGGTCGCGTGATTGAGTGAACACGCACCCGACCTTGATCTGCCGGGTTTTGGCACTGCCGTCAGGTTGCTTGCCTTTGACGTTTTGGAGTTCCTCCGGACGGGCGGGAATGCCGGTCATATCCGTCTGGATGTTGAGGATCTCCACGGGTGTTTGCCGTTCTTCGCGCTGACGATCCTGCATCCAGGTGGCGGCCGATTGGCCGAACGCATTGACGACTCGTTGAACCTGACGGCCCGGAATATCCAGTCCGGCGAAACGCGTCAGCGTTTCGGATGCCAACTCAAAGGAGCTATCCATCGCGCCGGCCCAACACATGAGTTGAACGGCCGCCGGGGTATACTGATCGTGGAGCCCCAAGGCTTCGTCCATCGGATAGCGTCCGCCCTGATCGCCACGATAGTAGGAGCGCCGCAACCGGATCGGACCTACGCCGGTGCAGACCTTCCGAGTCTGGTAGGAGTGAAAACGCTCGCTTGGCCTCAAGTCGGGTTGGTCAAGAAGCTGGGGGAGTTCGTGGTTGAGGAATCCCTCCAGCAGCTTGGCCGTATCGCGTAGCGAAGCGTCTCGCAACGTTCGCTCAATCCATGCAACGTTCAGATCGCCAGCCTGAACTTGCTTCCTGATCAGGTCGAGTGCGGCGTCGGTCTCGCGGTGCCGCGCGTCCCGGGCCGCTTGGGCTTTTTTTTACTGTCCCGGTCTTCTTCCTCGGCGCCCTCCTCCAGAATGGTCCACAGTTCATCAAAAATGGCATCTACCTCGCGCCCCCGTTCCAGTTCGGCTGCGACGCGGTCGATCTGATTCCGGTTCATTCGCACCGAACGCTTCTGTCCTTTCACATAGCGTTGCCACACATAGTAAGGACCTTGACGCAGGGTCTGTCCATCCGCGTTCTTGCGTGTGTAATACTGCTGACTTAACTGACCGCGTCTCGCCCCATCAATAGCCATGAGTCGTTCCAGAGCCGCTGCCTTTCGATCCGCCAATGTCTTTGCCATGCTGACCTCCTTGGATGCTGTATCTACCCCAGATACAATCTACACGGACAAAAAGAAGGGCGCAAGCCCTAATCAGCATTATCTCAAAGAATCTGTCCTACACCCGTGCTGCAAAGGCAGCTTGCAGGGCTGTCGTGCGCGGTGTAGTATTCTGAGATGTTGCAGAGCGGTGCCACGTTGCGTTTTGCGCGGTGTCATGTGCCGCGGGCTGTGTCATTATGAGGGGAAACG
>CAZANS010000518.1:0-1766 GCA_964486565.1 uncultured Victivallales bacterium | reverse complement strand
AAAATTATTACCAAAATCTCCTCCCTGCCACTAAAAAACGAACTCGCCAAAGAATATGGACAATCCCCGTCCCTGCCGTACATGCCCGTCTTGTAGTAGGTCTGCTTGTCGCTGCCAGTGTTGATAGAGGTGCCCATATCAAGCCCCTCCGTAAGAATCGCCAGGTCCTCAATCCCGGAGGCGTGGAGCCTTGCCGCGGTGTTCAGCCCAGCCGCACCGCTGCCCACAACAAGAGTATGCACCTTGAAACAGGGCACATTAATACTTTTCCCGCCGACATCTATCGAAAGTGTTTTCTTCTCCATATCCTCTACAACCTTTCCACAGAGTAACCGCCGTCAACCATCAACACCTGCCCGGTGGAGTACGATATGTCCCCACGCGCCATCATCGCCGCAGCCTTCGCGATATCCTCGGGAAGCCCCCACCTCGACTGCAGCAGCAACCCCTCACCTATAAGCTTGTCGTACTTCTCCTTCACAGCCGATGTCATGTCCGT
The DNA here is from genome assembly GCA_964486565.1 of uncultured Victivallales bacterium. Taxonomy (GTDB): domain Bacteria; phylum Verrucomicrobiota; class Lentisphaeria; order Victivallales; family JAADHT01; genus JAFGFR01. The sequence continues at coordinate 1,267 of CAZANS010000518.1, read as the reverse complement.
CTGGATTATACCCGGCCTGATCTCATACACTGGGATGTCAAACTCTCCAAGCCGCGCGGCAAAAAGCTTGGTCGCCATGCTCACGCCCGCCTTGGATATGCAGTACTCCCCCCTCGAGGGAGATGCCACCGTGGCGGAGATGGACGATATGTTGATTATGCAGAACCTGCCCTCCGGGTCGGAATTCCTCTGCTCGATCATCCAGTTCGCCACGGCCTGGGTCAGGAAATAAGGCCCCTGAAGATTGATCTTCATCACTCGCTCGTAGCTACCCTCGCTCGCCTCAAGTATGTCCGCGCGAACCGATGGCGCCACCCCTGCATTGTTCACCAGCACGTTCAACCCCCCGAACTTACCCCTCACCTGCGACAGCATATCTGCTCGCTGCGACGCATCCGAAATGTCGCAACGGCAATACAAAACATCGGTGTTGTGTCTCTGGAGCTCCAGCATCGCGGCATCCGCGGCCTCCTTTTCCTGGACATCGGCCACCGCCACGTCAAAACCGTCCTTCACCAGACGCTCGGCTATCCCGAAACCTATACCCTTCGCCCCGCCCGTAACTAGAGCACTCATACTCATTTCTGCCTCCTATTGCAAAATTTTCAAATCTTTTTATTTATTTTCCTTGACAATAAATTAAATGCCATTATTATTATTTCAAGAAAATAATGGAGAAATCTTGAAAAAAAGTTTAGGGAATGGAGTTTCAGGTGAGCGTCGGGGTGAGGTTTCGGTGCAGCGGATGTATGATTTTTCGGTGCTTCGCGAGATTCGCAAGGGGCGTGGGCTGAGTCTGAGCGACATGTCGGACAGCAGCGGGGTCTCGATAGCGGTGATATCAAAGCTTGAGCGCAACCAGACGGTTGCGGAGCTGGACACCATCTACCGCTTGGGCAGGGTCTTCGGCATGAACCCGTCAGAGCTGCTTTCGCTTGCGGAAAGCCGTTCGGCTCAGAAACACACAGCCAGAACCCACAAGTCAGGAGATTTCGTCTTCCAGGAGGTGCGCTACGGTAACATACGCTGTCTGTACGGCAGCGGGAAGTCGGGCAGCCGTGTATCAGACCCGCGCGTACACCAGGACGACTACGAGCTGTGCTGGGTACTCGAGGGAAGGCTGCTCTTCCATCTCCCGCACGAAAGGACAGAGTTGAAGTCCGGAGAGGCAATACAGTTCGACGCACTCCTCGAACATAGCTACGAGGCCCTCGAGGACAGCAGCTTCATCATCGTACATATAAGGAAAAGCAAAAGGTTCTAGCGA
>CAZANS010000517.1:0-1770 GCA_964486565.1 uncultured Victivallales bacterium | reverse complement strand
GTTAATGTCCCAAATTTTGTGACGAACACTTATAGTTGCCAATTCCGATATAAACATTTCCGATAATATCCATCTTTTTCTGCCAATATTCCTCCCACTCCCGTAAGGTTGCATAGCGTTTCAATATGATCCTTGCCACTTTTTCCACACCTTTATCACTCCAACCATAGGATATGCGCTTTATCCTTCGTGCCAATTCACGCATGACACGTTCAACTACTGAAGATGCCCTCGGGGAGATTATCCCCAGTTTCAACCAGCGCCGGACATATCCAAACATGCCGGCCTTTGCCCTTTGGATGTAAGTGGCGGCAGCACTGTAGCCACGTCCTTCAAGGTAGCAGATCAGCCTTTCGATTGCCCGTTCGGTTTTTTCCATCTTTTCCTCTATGTCGCTTTTCTCCTGCTCGGTAACCAGTTGGAAATCTTCCTTCGGCAGCTCAATGGCCAACGCTCCGGCCAATGCCTCCTGAAGCGGCGCAGCTTCAGCCTTGCGCGCTCCGTCTTGATACATCATGTGATACAAATCCCTTGGCAAATGCCAATGGCAACGTTGTTGTTCGTCGACGTAGTCAGCAAATGAATCTGCCAGGCCGGGCTCGCCATCTGAGATCAGAATGCTGCCGTCAGGAAACTTCACCTCCCGTCTTTTCCATTCCTTGTTGATCGCATCCCAGCTCGTTCCAGCCCACGAGCCCAGAGGGAACACATTTCCCCGGGTCGTCACACCGACCACGACCTTCAAGTCTCCTTTCCTAGCCTTGCCTTCCACCGCAGCCCCCTTGAACTTGGTCCCGTCCGGAATGACCTGGACTGGCAAGTTGCCGATTGCCTGGTCGGATATCTCTATCTCATCGCAGTCCGTACGCATGACCCACCCATGGGCGGTATGGAAGGACACTGGCAGTTTCCCGGCCCGGGCAAGTCCGGAGACCGCTCGGCGATAACTCGTCTCGCTTACCGCCTCGACTACCAGCTTTTCGAGCTCATTGGTCTTCGTCTGATAGTGCCCAAGACTTACAAAGCGCTGCAGAGGGGCAAACGTTTTCCCGCACTCAGAACAGCTGACGCGGTAGAACTTCATCTCGAACTCTCCAAGGCTGGTGCGGATTCGGCGATTGAAGCTGCCGTTAGAGCGCAGCTTTCCATCCTGGCAGCACTCCATTTTGCTCTTGCCCTCAAAAATACGGGACATCAGCACCTCCTGAGTCATCTGCAGCATCATTTTCAGCAACTCGGTAAAAGCCTTGTTCTCGAACACGCCTGCCAACTTCACCACCAACTCATCCAAAGAAAATCCCTCTTCCGATTGGACAAACGACAAATCCATGCTAATTTTACCCTGCATCTGCATTTCCTTTATGTTGAAATTTGATATTAATCAAAATAAAGGGCAGATGCACTTTTGTCAAACAGCTAGTTACGTCACAAGATTCGGGACATTACCGATCGAAGGGGGGGATGAAAAATATGGGAAATATTTTATTTTGCTCTAATAAAGTTCTTATTGCCGCGTCATAGCTCTTGGAATGTCGTGGCGGATAGCGAGCGTATGTCAGACAAAACTATTGACGAAATCATAATTGAGAACGAGGCGGGGCTTGTCAGGTATGCCGGGCGCTTGCTGGGCGACCATGAGTCGGCACGCGACATGGTGCAGGAGGCTTTTGTAAGGCTCGTCGCCCAGATGGACGGCGAAAAGGAGCGGATTGAAAATGTCAAGGCATGGCTATACAGGACTACCAGGAATCTTTGCTACGACTTTTTCAA
>CAZANS010000516.1:0-1781 GCA_964486565.1 uncultured Victivallales bacterium | reverse complement strand
CGAACAACTTGGCCTTCATGTGAAGGACAGCTTCCTTCCGGGAGCGTCGTACTTCAGACAGATGTCGACAGCAAAGCTGATGGATCTCCGAAGGGCGACGCAGTCCACGAACAAGCCGCTTCCAGACCCGGACAAGCCAGCACAGCCTCTCCAGAAACAAGGCACCCGATCTTACTCGGTCCAAGCGAGCCGAGCACTGGAGAGCAAGACACCAGTTGTCTCGTCAGTTGCTCCCTGCCTGCCAAGACCAGGCGACATGCAAGTTGAGCTTGACCCACCAAAGGTCAGCCCCATTGCAGATGAGCTGAATCCTCATGCGGCCCTGTCGTTTCCGCGACGTGTCCGCACTGATGTTCGCCACCTGACAACGGAGCATGTCAGCACGCTTCCCCGTGCAACGCTCTGGTTCGAAGCCTCGACTGAGAACTGGGGCAGGTCCCGCGCAGGACGCAAGGACACTTTGGAAGAGGCCGAGAGGACAACCACCCACAGCCATCAGGCAGAAGTGGCTGTGTTCAACCTCGGACCTCTTGACCAGAGAGCAGCAGTAGGCGGCGCCGACTGGGTCCCAAAGGACATCGCCGCAGAGCTTCGTCCGCTGGAGACCTTCTGGCGCACGACAGACGCACATGTCTTGTGCACTGTCGAGGCTTGCGTCAAAGACGGAACGTCCATCTGCGACGATGACGCTTTCGCGACGCGCGCCCACGAAGCTGGACTCCACGGCGCTTCCGTGCCAATCCTGTCTACGGAAGCCGGAGCAGCCCACAGAGGAAGACCTGTCGCAGTCCACGTCCGCGGAGGTGACACAGCCCAAGTGGAAGTCGTTGCTCAGTACTTGAAGTCCAAGTCTGACAACAGCACGTGGCACGTCACATGTGGCGTGTTCGACGTCTCCTGGGGCAATGTGTCCACCAAGGGCTACGTGCCGGTCGACAGCGATGCAAAAGGCAACCCGATTACGGTCGCAATGCTCCAAGAGGAAGACCCTTATGTCGACCTCGACGACTACGCCGTTCCCGCGGTTCGCGCCGGTTTCGAAAAGATGCGGATAGCAGTTTTCCACATCAACTCGGAGCTAGGCAGCACGCCTGATGCCGCTCGCGCGGTCATCTATCCAATGCTACTCTCCTGCCTTGCGGAGCAAGTAGACATTGTGGTTGGCGATGGCAATAAGTGCGCGACCCGGTACTACAAGTCGCAGCATGACGACCTCGCAAACTCGACGTTGGCGATGTGTGTCAAGCAGGTTATGCATCACATCAATCATGGCACTCAGCTCTCGCGACGAGTGGCCTTTGATATCCTTGATGGTAACCGGCTTGAGGACACCAACAAGAGCAGCGAGGAGAGTCACACCAAGGTCACGCAATCACCGTTCGATTGCATGTTCGGTGTGGCCTTCGGATATGGCAAGCACCACTGCCAGCAGTTAGCCAGACAAGACTTCGAAGAGTCGAACGCAAAGGCGCTCCTCGACGAAGAGCTGGCCTGGACGAAGGAGGAGGCGATCGCCATTGGGGCGAAGTCGACCTATGATACCTTCGAGCCTGACTTCAAGGTCACCATTTCTGAGGTGACGAAGTATATCCACAACAGGGATATATGGCTCCCAGACAGGAACTGCAATTGGCACATCCCGCTGCGCCTAAAGATCCGACAGTGGGTCTTTCGCAATAACCGCAAACGCTCGGTAAAAGGGGCCGAGAAAAAGCGGGAAAGGAACCGCGCCAACAGAGCAAAGCGCGCGCGAGGCTGGCAGCCGCCAAAAGAGGAATCCG
>CAZANS010000515.1:0-1783 GCA_964486565.1 uncultured Victivallales bacterium | reverse complement strand
GGGAGTGCAACAAATTTTGTGTAATTGAGTAGTTCATCATTTTCACCAGACCTGAAGCCGGTGTCCCCAGTCTTCGGGTAGCCGATCCCCAAAATGCAGTGGCAGCTCGGAGACTATTCGTCGCCAATCGCTTCTGCCCCTGGATCTGCTGGCCGCCTTTTGATTGATGCTTCTCAATACCAACGACATCAGCCTGAGTGTGCTGTTGACGTTGGGCAGAGAGGCTCTGTTTTTGGTTACCTTTCGGGCTTGTCTATGAACGTTCTCTATCGCGTTCGTGGTGTAAACCATGCACCTGAGCGGTTCCGAGTAAATCCACAAGTTGGCAAGCCGTGGAAGGTTCTTCTGCCACTGGTCGATGACGCCGGGATATCGGTCTCCCCATTCTTCAATCAGTTTTTCCAATGCCAGCTCTGCGGCTTCATAACTGGGAGCGGTGTATATCTTCTTTAGCGTCCTGCAGACTCCAGGGCGGTCCTTCCAGGAAATCAGTCTCGAACTGGCACGAACGAGATGCACTACGCACGTCTGAAAATGCACATCCGGAAAAACAGTCTTTGCGGCGTCCTCCAGGCCCTTCAGGCCGTCGGCACAGAGAATGAGGATATCTTTGAGGCCGCGTTTCTCGAGCTCTATGAACACCTGATGCCAGTAGCTGGATGATTCCTTTCTCCCTGCCTCCTTCTCTGACATATAGAGTCCGATGACCTCCAGCTTGCCGTATTCATTGTACGCACAAACCTGGTAAACAGCCGTTGAGACAACACCGCGCTCATGCCTGACGGGGATATGCATGGCATCCACAAACACAATGGGATAGAGCTGCTCAAGGGGGCGGTTGCGCCACTGCGTTAACTCGTCATCCAGCTTCCGGCTCAATCTGCTGACGAGCATGGCACTGCTGTCGAGCCCATACATCTCCTCCACGTGGCGCTCTATGTCCCGTGTGGTCATGCCGGCCGTGTACATGGAGATGATTCTCTTCTCTATCTCTTCGCTGATGGTCTGATGCTTGGGAACAACTCTCGGCTCAAAAGTCGCACTGCGGTCTCTGGGAATGTCGATGTCCACCTTGCCGTGACTGGTCTTGAGTGTTTTCGAACTGTACCCATTTCGAAAGTTTGACCGCGTCCCGTCCCCTTCCGGCCCATCAGTCTGCTGTCTCTCGTTCGGTGAGTATCCCAGGTGTTCCTGCATCTCCTCTTTCAGGGCCATCTCGACAACTCTTCCTATAAGCTGCTTGAGAGGGGAATCAGGTGTCAGCGCCTCCTCCAGGGGCTTGCCTGCCATCTCCTTGGCGATCGGCGCCAGCAGGAGCTCCTCGATCGCAGGGTCGAAGGCGTTGCGGGATTTACCTCTTCTCTTTCTCTTCTTTTTCTCTTTTGTCATTCTTGAGTCCCTAACGTTCTCGCATCAGAACCAACTATGTGATTCTGCGCGAACAGGACCCAATTACACAAAATACGTTACACCCCCGAACCGTCGCCGCCGCCAGCCCCAAAGAGAAGAAGGTCCTCCACCTCCTCCCTGGTGCAACCGCTCTCTTTGGCTGACTGAGCCGAAAATTCGGCTGTCTCCAAACTCATCTTACGATATACTGCCTTCAGGAGGGGCAACTTTGTCGCCCATGATTCATTATGTCAACTGTGACACATCTTTATGCGGGCTATCTGCTCAGATTGGTCGGGTAAGTATTGACCCAATAGGTCAGAGGGCTTGTCGTCGGAACGTCGAGAGCTCAGGGTTGTTCTTTGGTCTAATAGTGTTCAATATCATGATGGAA
>CAZANS010000514.1:0-1784 GCA_964486565.1 uncultured Victivallales bacterium | reverse complement strand
ATGTCGTCAATGGCCATTGCGCTGGCGGCGCCGGCGACCTTGAACGTGTGCCAGCCGAAGTTGAACTTCTTCCGCAAGTCGTAGGCGGCCGGATACGCTGCATCGGGTACGTCCGGATGCTGGGACTGCCAATCGGCCCGCAGCTGCGGGTACTGCGCGAGGAAATCCTCGACAGCCTGGTCGAACTCAGCCTTGAGTGCCTGCAGCTGATCGATCAACTCCGGCACATGGTCCCAAGGCACGAAGTGTGCGTTGGCCGCCGGGAAGGGCTTGGAGTACTTGCCCAACTGGTGCCGGGCCTTCTTCTCGATCTGCTGAAAGACCTTGCGGCCCCTGTGCGGGTCGACGAGTTCTTTCGAACCGAACGAGGCGATCGCCTTGCTTTCGACCTCATGTGGCGACAGGTGGAAGTCCTGCGGTTCGTTGCCAATGCGGCAGGACCAGTACGAGGACCGGATGACGAACAGGCATCCGAGTTGGAACAGGTTGATCGGCTTCTCGCCATTGTTGGAAGCCGCGTGTGCCTGCGGTGCAGGCGCAGTGAGAGTAGTCATAGGTATCTCCATTCTGAAAAAGGGGTTACAGGTTGTTGAAACGGAACTTCGGAATCAGACGGTCACGCGCCGCTTGAGCGCGTTGCCATTGCTCGGGAGTGAAGACGTGTGGCCGTTGCCAGCCGGCTTGGTGTGACTGTCAAGCCACTTGGTGACCTCGGTGACCGATTCGGGGTCGGTCTTCGACAGCGGCCGGATCTCGGGGATGGCGGCGAGGAGATGATCGTTGCCGAGCTCGGCGCCCGCGTGGAAGGCCAGCTTCAAACCGAGTTGAACGACTTCCTTGAGGTCGGCGCCGGTGTAGCCCTCGGACTGCTTGGCGAGGTCGTCCAGGTTGAATTGATCGGGCTCGCGCTCACGCAATCGCAGGTGGATCCCGAAGATCTCTTGGCGTTCCGCATGCGTGGGCAGGTAGACGCCGTAGAGCTCGTCGAAGCGGCCCTTGCGCGTGAACTCGACTGGCAGCGCCTTGATGTTGTTGGCGGTCGCAATGACGTAAACCGGGCAGGAGCGGTCGGAGAGCCACTTCAGGAAGATCCCGAAGGCTCGCTGTGCAGCGCCGCCGTCCATTTCACCACCGACACCGCCGAAGCCCTTCTCGATTTCGTCCAGTTGCAGGACGCACGAGCCGAGCCCTTCGAGTAGGCGGATGGCCTCGCGCATGTTGCGCTCGGATTCGCCGACCCACTTGGACATGAGCGAACCGACATCCAGTTGGATCAACGGCAGGCTCAGATAGCTGGCGATGCACAGGCTCATCTGTGTCTTGCCACCGCCGGAGATGCCGACCAGCAGCAGACCGCGCGGGAACTCGATCCCGAACTGTCGCGCCTCGGATGAGAAGCAGGGCTTGTCCAGTTGGACGTGTTTCTTGACGTTCTCCCAGCCACCGATGATGTCCAAACCACCCTCGGGCGGGTCGCGGTAATCCAGCAAGCCCGTACGGCGAATGACTTCGGCCTTCTCGTTGAGAATCAGCCGGGCCGCCTCACCGTTGAGCTTTTTGAACTTGCGCAGCGCCAGCGCGGTGCGGTCCTCGACCTGCTGCTGCGTCATGCCGCGGCAGGCCGTCACCAGCGCCGGCATGAACGCCTCGTCGATGGGGTGGTCCTCGCCGACAAAGCGCACGGCCTTCTCGATCGCCGCATCGTTCGGTAGCTTGAACTCGATCGTCGTGACGTCGTGCTGCAGCGCCGGCGGGATTTCAAAGTCCACGCCGACGAAGATCAC
>CAZANS010000513.1:0-1793 GCA_964486565.1 uncultured Victivallales bacterium | reverse complement strand
CCGATCACCGATTACTGATTACCGATTGTTGGTAATTGGTTTAGTTTGGCGTATATTAGTTTTAATTGGAGGTGGATTTATGGATAAGATACGTCTTGGGATTAGTGCGTGTTTGCTGGGAGAGCGAGTGAGGTATGATGGTCAGCACAAGCTTGACCGTTATATTGTGGGGACTTTGGGTATTTTTTTCGACTGGGTCCCGATTTGTCCTGAGGTGGGGTGCGGGATGAGTGTGCCGAGGGAGTCCATGCGCCTTGTGAAGACTGCTGGGGGCATACGTCTGATGACGGGCAAGAGCGGGAAGGACATGACACCGATGATGGAGACATGGGCTAAGAAGAGGTTGGACAAGCTTTCGGGGGAGGGGATCTGCGGGTTTATATTCAAGAAGGACTCGCCGAGTTCTGGGATGTCGCGGGTGAAGGTATATACTGAGGCTGGCATGCCGGTCGGCAGTGCCTCTGGGATATTCGCCGGGATGCTGATGGATAAATTCCCTTTCTTGCCCGTGGAGGAGGAGGGGAGGCTGCACGACCCGGTGCTGCGCGAGAACTTTATCGAGAGGGTGTTCGTGTATCACCGTTGGAAGGAGATGTCCGCCGCAGGCCCATCGTCCAGGGCCCTATCGGACTTCCACGCGGCGCACAAGTACCTGATCATGGCGCACAGCCCCAAGCACCTCAAGGAGCTAGGCAGGATCGCCGCGGGCAACACGGGTGGCAAAAGCGCTGTCGGCAAGGCATATGAGGACTACTTCATGCTTCTCGCTGAAGCCCTGCGTCTGACGGCCACCTCCAGGAAGAACACCAACGTCCTGATGCATCTGCTTGGATACTTCAAGAAGCAGCTCACCGCCGACGAGAAGCAGGAGCTCATCGAGCAGATCAACCTTTATTTCTCCGGGCTCACACCCCTGGTCGTCCCGCTGACACTCATCAACCACTACATCCGGAAATACGACCAGCCTTACCTAAAGGGACAGCTTTATATCTCCCCGCACCCAGTCGAGCTGATGCTGAGAAATCATACGTGAGGAAGTTCAAAATCCGAAATGGCAAGCCGCGCTGCCACGGGGAGTTTTGAAATTGGCTCTATTGTTGTTTTGCCCGAGGTTGGTGCAGTTTTGCCATGGCGTTTGCCCTGATTGCCCATTTTGTTGGGCTTAGCTCCTTTTCGAGGGATTGGGGTATGATTTTTTTCCCTGTGGACATTTCTTTTATTACCATGTCGAGGTAGTTTTGTGTGGTCTCTTCGATGTCCGGCTCGGAGAGCGGCTTGCCGTCAACTGCGAGGAGGACTTTCTCGCCGCCATTGCGCGACTCGATGAAGCCTTTGGTGCCGAAGATCGTGAGACATTCGTTGCCCCATCTGTTCCATGACGGGGATTTGGGGCAGCAGTAGTTTGCCACGGCGGAGGCGAGGCCGCCGTTATCGAGGTGGATGATAAAGGATGCCGCCCGTTTGCAGTCGCTGCCGGGTGTGTCGTTGCCCAAGGATGTCTCGAAACAGTCTATATCCTTGATCTTCACTCCTGCGACGTGCTCGACGAATCGGCAGTTGTATACCCCGACCTGCATCACCAGCCCGCCGTCAATGTCCTCGTCTTTCGGGCGCCATTCGCCCCATGGGTATGACTTCTGGCAGAGCACCTGTATGACTTTCCCGATCTTTCCGGACTTGACGATGCCTGCGATTGTCGCATATGGCTGGGAGTAGACGGTCCCGCCCATCTCGTGGAAGACGGTTTTTGTTTTTTTTGATGTCTGCATGATGGAGCCTAGCTCTTCCTCTTC
>CAZANS010000512.1:0-1800 GCA_964486565.1 uncultured Victivallales bacterium | reverse complement strand
ATAGAATGAATCACGTGGAAGAAGGCATCTACGTACAACTCGAGGCAGCAGCAGCGCTCGCTGCATACGACCATCCCGAAGGATGGGCTTTTATAGAGAGCAAGTTGCGTAGTGCAGTTCTGAATGTTCCTCTTGAAACTCAACTGGAAACGGTGATTGTTGTCTCGGAAATCCCAAACCCAAGAAGCGAGAACATACTCATCGAGGTCTTGCGAGATGCAGGTCGCGATGAAGAACTCAGGGCCGGGGCAGCTTGGGCTCTGGGGCAATTCGCCACCCGCACTGCAGCATGTGCTCTCGTTGAGGCATTCAACTCAACCCCAGTTGACGTGAAAACAGAGGCAGCCAGAGCACTTCTCAAGATCACTGGGCCACAAGTTGACCATGTGGTGGGCTTGACAACGACAGCATTGATCTTGTAATGACCTCTCCGCCATTCGCGCTGAGGCGCCAGAAGTCATACGGGAATGTAGAGGAAACAGAATACGTAGCATGGATTTTGCCCTTTGCAAAGGAAGTGTTTAGAGTTCTAAAGAAAACCGGTAGTTTCGTTCTTGATCTTGGCGGTGCTTATCGGACAGGTGTCCCTTCGCGCTCCCTCTACAACTTCAGAGTTCTGCTGGCGCTGTGCGACGACATAGGATTTAACTTGGCTGACCTTTGAACGCGACAGAGAATATCTTGTCGCCTCTGTCTTCCGCTTCCTAGAGGGCTGGCCGCTGGAATCTGTGCGTCAGACTCTTCTCAGACTCAGTGGCGGATCAGCGGCTTTGACTCTCGATAACGTGGTGTGTTCGTTGGGGAAGACCAATGGATCCGGGATTTCCCGTGATGACCTGGTGGTCGCGTCGGAACGCCCTAGGCAAATGACACTCTTTGAAGAGCAGGCTGAATACAAGACCCGACAAGGAAAATCCAGCGGACGCGGTAAGCCGCGCCGCTGATTTCCCCCGTTCGCAAAATTGCCATCTAGTGCTATGGTACGGGTATGATGATAGGCAGCTAGCATTTCAGAGACATGATAAAAGAGTGGGATATCCCGCTTAAATTGGTGGACAGGGCGATATTTTCTCCCGATTTGACCGAATATGAAACTGGATACCAAAGAACTAAAAGTTGACCGGACTGTGATGACGGTGACAGATTTAGGCCACAATGACGAGGATCGTTACTGGTGGTCCCGGACACCGCTAGAACGTCTGAAGGCGATCGAAATTAATCGACAGGTTGTATATGGCTACCAGAATAATCCCCCGAGACTTCAGAGACTTCTTGAAGTTGCTGGAAGATGAGGGAGTTGCCTATCTGCTCATCGGAGGGTATGCCGTAGGCTACTACGGTTACCCCCGTGCGACCGCTGACATGGATATTTGGATTGCGGTCGATCCTCAGAATGCTCAAAAGACGGTTAACGCCCTCCATCGTTTTGGGATGCGAACCCCGGAGATGACCCCGGAGCTATTTCGGGAAAAGGGTAAGGTGATCCGCATGGGGTTGCCGCCAATGCGGTTGGAGATTCAAACCGAGATTTCCGGCGTTGATTTTGCCGATTGTTACAATCGTCGAAATCGCGTTGATGTCGGGGGCATGCAGGTCAGTCTTATTTCACTTGAGGACCTCAAGACCAATAAGAAGGCAAGCGGTCGGCACAAAGATCTGGAAGATCTGGAACACTTACCTTGAAAGAATGACAGTCCGAACCACGCTACGCGCGGTCGGTAACCATGGATATCTTTTGAGCCAATTGCAAAACTCCGCGTGAACCGCGTTGGGAGCTTGACTTATCCCCTTTCGACCGCT
>CAZANS010000511.1:0-1811 GCA_964486565.1 uncultured Victivallales bacterium | reverse complement strand
GTTGTGGAGTACTGGCGTGGCCGGTCGGAAGCGTTACTGCCGCTGGAGAAGGAAGCGTTCAAGAAGGCACCTGTCGAAGTACAAGCGTGTTGGGGAAATGCGCCGACAGCAGCAGAGGCTCTTCAAGGGAAGTGGAAGGGGAAGAACACATTGCTTCTCGGCGAAATGGCAGCGGCAGCAGGCGTCCCGAACCCCGACATGATAATGGCGTACCTGCAGCAGGGCATTCCTGTCTTCGGCGAGGTCCCGCCATCAGGCTTGTACGAGAAGCAGCTGCACGAGCCCAGCAAGTCGATCAAGGAAGTCCTGCAAGCGGCCAAATGGTCGAAGCACGTCATCAAAGCGACCACGAAAGCCCACAAGGATCCCAAGGTCGACGAGGAAGTCTTGGACAGGACGGAGGAGGAGGTGCAAGAGGGCAAAGCGTTGGGGCCGTTCGACGAGCACGAAGTTGACAACATCCTCGGCAAGCTGTGGGCGCCAGCTCGGAGGGTGGGCCTGGTACAAACTGCAGGTGTACGGCCCATCGATGACTTCAGCGAGTTCGGGCACAATGCGTCGTCGCACACGCACGAGAGGATCGACTTGGCCACGATCGACGTAGTCGCAGGCTTCCTCAAGGAGTGGCACAGCGCAGTCGGCGAGGACGGCCAGGTCGAGATCAACAGCAACGGGAAGAAGTACAAGGTCCCAGTGCACAAGGACTTCGAGGCAGAAGATGCGAGAAGGGTGGTTGGCAGGACTGTCGACCTCAAGCGTGCCTTCAAGCAGCTCGCACCGGCGCCGGCCTTCGCACCGTTGATGGTGATCGGGCTTTGGCACCCCGGCAGAGCGGCAGTTGCGTATTACCTGCTGCGTGCAGTGCCATTCGGGGCAAGAAACTCTGTCTTCACAATCGGCCCGATGGCAAGGACTTTGGAGATCATCGCAGTAGTTCTCCTCGACATCATCACCGCACAGTACGTCGACGACTTCCCGCAGATTGAGCCGGAGCGCATGCAGGACGGCAAGTCGGATGTCATGGCGGAGCTCCTCGACCTGCTCGGGTGGCAGGTCAAGTTGGTCAACGATGAGCTCCCAAGGTTCGAGAACACGTTCGTCCTGCTCGGGGTAATAGTCGACCTAGAACAAGTACAAGGAGGAACACTCACAGTGAGGAACAAGCCAGAGAGGGGCGAGAAGATCTGCAGAGACGTCGAGAGGATAGTAAAGTCAGGGTGGCTGAGGACAGCAGATGTTGAGCAGCTAAGGGGCGCCCTCAATTTTGCTAGATCCCAGTGCTTCGGCAGATGCGGCGCGGTGGCCCTGCACTTCCTGACGTGCGCCGCAAGGTCAGGCTGCAAGAAGATTGACGATGCGGCGGAGATCCAGCTCGGGTACTGGAAGCACTTCTTCGCGGCGGCCATTCCGAGGACAATCAGGTTCAAGGACAGCAGGCGCCCCATCATCATCTACACCGACGGCAGCGAAGAGGAGACAGTCGGAGTTGGAGGGGTGATCGAAGGAGGTGAAGGGGTTGGGAAACAATTCTTCGGCGGCATTGTCCCCGAAGAGCAAGTTTGCCGTTGGAAGGCTGACAGCGGGAAAACCAGAGTCATCCACCAGGCAGAAGTGTACCCAGCCATCCTTGCATTGCAGACATGGGGCGCCGATATCAGGCACAGGCGGGTGCTACTCTTCGTCGACAACGATGCAGCGAAGGCGGCGCTGACCGTCGGGACTAGCAGATCTCTGCCGTCTGCGCGACTGGTCTCGCGATTCTGGGAGCATGCGGCGAGGTATGGATTATTCGTGTGGGTCGACAGAGTACC
>CAZANS010000510.1:0-1829 GCA_964486565.1 uncultured Victivallales bacterium | reverse complement strand
AGTCCACTCGCTTGTAGCAGCAGGCACAAACGCCGAGAAGATGTGGATGCGCATGCTGCCTTCGTGGACACTCTACAAGATGCGGATTCCTGAGGTGATCCGTGAGTATACCGGCTACAGTGGGCTGATACTTCAGAGCATACACCACCGCACGCACGCGGCGAGCGCGTTTTTCCCGTCCCCTTTCAAGCATGCGGCGATCCTTACAGTTGACGGCGCAGGGGAGTGGGCCACAGCCTGCATCGCCAGAGGCGACAGCGAAGGAATAAAACTAATTAAGGAGATGGACTTCCCTAATTCTCTCGGTCTCCTCTATTCCGCCTTCACCGAGTTCACCGGTTTCAAGGTCAATTCAGGCGAATACAAGATGATGGGGCTTGCGCCTTACGGCAGGCCGGTCTACAAGAATCTCATCCTTGACAAGCTGGTCAGCCTTAAGGACGACGGGTCACTAGAACTGAATCTCGAGTACTTCGGGTTCATAGACGACATGAAAATGACCAACGAGAGTTTCGCCTCGCTTTTCGGCGGCCCTGCGCGTACGCCGGACTCGAGGATAACGCGACGTGAGATGGATATAGCCCGATCTGTCCAGGAGGTCGTGGAGGAGGCAATCCTGAGAATGGCGGCCACGGCACACAAGCTTACCGGTGAAAAGAACCTCTGCCTCGCCGGAGGGGTGGCTCTGAACTGTGTCGCAAACGGCAGGCTGCTCCGCGAAGGCCCCTTCCAGAAAATCTGGATACAGCCCGCCGCAGGCGATTCAGGATGCGCCCTGGGCGCCGCGCTGGATGCATGGCATGGATATTTCGGCAACTGCAGGCATATTCGCCCCGACGGGCTTCCCGGCCAGATGGACTCGTGCTGGGGACCGAGTTTCTCCGAGGACGAGATCAGGGCATATCTTGAAACACACGGTTATCCCTATATGCGTATGGGAGCACCTGAGAGCACGGAGTTCCTGGCCTCGGCGATAAGCGAGGGCAAGATCGCCGGGCGTTTGGCAGGGCGCATGGAGTACGGCCCGCGAGCCCTCGGCAACCGTTCGATCATTGGCGACCCAAGAAACCCGGACACCCAGGTCGAGATGAACCTGAAAATCAAATATCGCGAGTCCTTCCGACCTTTCGCCCCGTCTGTCACGGAGGAAAACTCCGCAGACTACTTCGAGCTGGATTCCGAAAGCCCATACATGCTTCTGGTAGCCCCCGTAAAAAATGAACGCAGGCTCCCCTTCGATCTCCCGGAAAATATCGAGGATATGCTGCCTGTGGTCAAACAAGCTCGCAGCGACATACCGGCCATAACACACGTGGACTACTCCGCCCGCGTCCAGACAGTGAACAAAAAACTTTCACCCGAATACCATCTGCTAATAAAAAAATTCAAGGACAAGACCGGCTGCCCTGTGATCGTGAATACCTCGTTCAATGTCAGGGGCGAGCCCATCGTCTGCACCCCCGCCGACGCATACAGGTGCTTCATGAGGACAGAGATGAACATCCTCGCCCTCGATAATTTCATACTCCTCAAGGAGGAGCAGCCTGAATGGCCAGAGGGGAAATGCCTCCCGGGAAATGAGGATGCCGAAAGAAATGACGCCGAGGAACTTCCCGTTCATGACCCCGCATTACTCAGGGACTTGAGAAGGATATATAAGGATCACTTCCTTCCTCTGGCCAGCGAGCTCACAAGAGACAACTCCTGCGAAATTCGCAGAGCATTCTCACAAAGAGATACCGCATGGAATGATTTTCCCTTGCATCTGGGTGAAAAAGAAAGCTATGAATACGCTCCAGAGCTGCTATATAGCGCATCAGCCTCCACGG
>CAZANS010000509.1:0-1836 GCA_964486565.1 uncultured Victivallales bacterium | reverse complement strand
AAAATTCTCCAACTCCCGCACATTGCCGGGGAAGTCGTATCCCATAAGGATATCGAGCGCCTTGTCAGATAAGCCCACAATATCTTTCCCTTTGATTGCATTGAACCTATTGATGAAATGTTCCAGAAGGTAAGGGACATCTTCCCTGCGGCGCGACAGGGGGGGAAGAGACAGTTTAACCACATTGAGACGGTAGAAAAGGTCTTCGCGGAACGAGCCCCGGGCCACAAGTTTTGAAAGTATTTTGTTTGTTGCCGCGATAACGCGCACGTCCGCCTTGACCGTGGCAACCGCGCCGAGAGGTTCATATTCTTTTTCCTGGAGAACTCTCAGTAGTTTCAGTTGAAGCGCTGTAGAAATATCGCCGATCTCATCAAGAAGAATAGTGCCGCCTTCAGCGAGTTTGAATCGCCCGGGCTTGTCCTTTTTTGCCTCGGTAAAGGCCCCTTTTGCGTACCCGAAGAGTTCGGACTCCAGAAGCGTGTCCGGCAATGCGCCGCAATTGAGAGCCACATAGTCTCCCTTTCGCCCGCTCAGGTCATGGATCGCCCTGGCAAACAGTTCCTTGCCCGAACCGCTTGGTCCTTCGATGAGGACTGTGCTGCCGCTTGCTGCAATGTCGGGAAGAATATCCAGGATGCCCCTAACCTCGTGATTCTTGCTGATGATATCTCCAAAACTGTATTGGCTGCGGATCTCCTTGCGCAGCGTCTCAATTGTGGACAGGTCTCTGAAGGTCTCCACTCCTCCCACGATATCGCCGTTCTCGTCCCTGAGTACGGATGTGCTGACGCTGACGGGCACGGTGCGGCCTTCGCTGTTGAGGATGTTGATATCAAGGTTGATGAGGTTTCGGCCGGTTTCAATTGTTTTTTGCAGGGCGCAGGCGGTCTGGCAGATGTTGGCGCGGAAAACGTCAAAACATTTTTGACCCACGGCCTGGTCTCGTGAAATTCCAATAATTCTTTCAGCAGCGCAGTTAAAAAACGTAATGTTGCTGTCGTGGTCCACAGTGAAGACCCCATCTGCGATGGAATCAAGAATTTTGTCTCGCCGTCCATCGGGCAGTTTTCCGCTCATCACTCACCTTACTGTCCCGGTGTCAAATCGTTAATCCACCTTCCAGACAAAAAAATTCCGGGCGATCTCTTCATCAAGGGCCAGTTCGGTATTCTCGAACTTGATGCAAAAGGCGGGGTTTACCCTATGCACGGTCACAACTACACCCGGCAGCAGCCCCATGGATATCAATTTATGCAGGTTTGAATGGCTTCCGGGTTTGATGTAGGTGATCTTTCCTCTTTCGCTGGCTTTAAATTTGATCAAGCTGACCACAGTGTGGTCAACGACTTTAAGCATTTTCCTGCGGCACCTGCCTCCCGGAATCGGTTTTCCGTCCGGACTGATTCTCGTGTGGCCGAGCAGAAACAATTAGATTCTCTGCCGATCCTACACCTACGAAATGGCAAAATCAAGTGAAGAATTGCGCTGGAATTGTTGCATTTTTCCGCCTCAACCCCTGCCCTCGTTCTTAGCCGTCCCGTTGGCTCCACAACATATGGCGTTGACTTTCCGCAGTTTTTAAGTCCCTGACCCTTCTGATAATGACCGAATATCCGAGGATGGTAACCCGGGAGTGCTTATGCGCCGCGAAACGGGAGAATATATCCGACACGGTCACAAATTGAGTCTTTTAATTGGGCCAATCCCTATGACCGAAGACCAGTGTTAACCACGATAATTACACGAATGGGCACGAATGTAATAAACGTCAACTATGCCCGTTTGCGGTATAACAGGAGGATAGAAAACATGAAAAGCCAAAATAGTCCCGAG
>CAZANS010000508.1:0-1837 GCA_964486565.1 uncultured Victivallales bacterium | reverse complement strand
TCACCGTCAAAGCCTCCTTCACCTCCCCCAAGCAGGGCAAGATCGAATTCGAGGACAAGGTCAGGCTGCGGCCGTTTTGCATCAATATTGATATTGCCCGACTCAATGGCAAAACCGTCCCGCAACGACTGGAACACACTGAGGGAAGTATAACCAAGGTTTTCAATCCTAATGATACAAAAGAGAAGATCGAGAAATACCGCCTTTCCATACCGGACATTTCGATTAAGCCGATTTCTCTTGTGGAAGACGGACACTTGGATATAAAAATCAAGCGAACAGGACCATCAATAAGCGTAGGACGTGCTCGGCTGCTTAAAGCCGACGGCACTCAGTTTTGTGACGATATTAACGAAGAAGGGAAAACTGTCAAAGCCGAAGAACTGTTGAAAAAATACCTTCTTCAGCCTTGGACTGTTACAAAGGATGATACTGACGGAACTGGTGTAATAGACATCTCACTTGTGGCTGAAATCGGAACCCGGAAAATAGGTAGTGACACCGTACGGGCGAGTTTTGTCCTGTTTGAACCTTACGATGGAGCAATACGTTTTGTAAACCAAAACAGCAAGGAAGCGGAAAAGCCTTTCAATGACTTTGAACACAATGCCGCCCACAACATAGACGAATTGTTCGACAAAGGAAACATAAAGCCGGGAACGAACATTCTCGTGGCCGCGGGGCAGACGTTCGAATTGTCTGACTATAAAATCCCAGTCGAGAAGGTTTTTGTTTCCGGTCTCGCAGGCAACTGGTTGAAACACGGCAAAACCGAGGAGTGGAACGTGGACTGGGAATACGCCTTGAACTATTTGGAAATGCCAGCTTTTAAGGGTGACAAATCAAGAATTTTACGAATCGAGTCGATTAGGAATTTTTGCCTTTCCTCCCTGCGCTTTGAGAGTGGAACTGCGTTTGGGTACACCGAGGCGGATGGGGGTTCAATTAAATACCAAAACTCCAGGGCGGCGAGGATTTCTGGCTGCTTCTTTAGCGGGAACACCGCCGGGCGCTCGGGCGGAGCGCTTTTCGTTGAAGATTGCCGCGACTTTGCATTGGAGTACAGCAAATTCGAGAAGAACAAAGTAGTTGATTCGGTAATTCAAAATTTGGACGGTGGAGCGTTATCCATACAAAACAGCAATAACGCCCTCATTTCCAGATGTATTTTTATGCGCAACACTTCTGGAGGGGTGTTCGAAGCCCAATCCGAACGGAGGGGCGGTGCCTTGTCTTGGAGCAATCCCAAGGGAGGTGGAGGTTTCAAATTGCAGGATTCCCTGTTCGCGGACAACATGTCTTACGATGGCGGGGCATTGTTCCTGGAAGGCAATGGCAACGTTGAAATTTCCAGATGTAGGTTTTATGATAACAAGTCGGAAAATGGCAAAAACGATCTCGTCCGCGGCGGTGCCGCACTCTTCCACGAATTTAGTGGAAAGGCGCAAATCAAGAACTCGTTTTTCGATCAGAACATCGCCAAAGACACCCGGACTGGGGGCGATAACGGAATTAAGATCGTCGGGACAATGACTCCGGAAGTTGACCTGAAATCGAGGAGTTTGAGCTATGGGCACAGTTACATTTACGAGATAACCAATGAGGATATTGGTGCCTTCGGTGGCGCGGTCTGCTTTTGGAGGGGCTCTCCCGCAATTGTCATGGAGAAAAATATTTTTATCGGCAACAAGGCTGAATCTGCCAATCGCCGGGCAAGAGGGGGAGCGGTGTCTTTGCGTTCACCCCAGAGAACAGCTCAAATATCGGATTGTAGCTTTGGCATATACAACGAAGATGGAAACGCCGAGGACTATCGGGACGGGAACACAGCCGATGC
>CAZANS010000507.1:0-1851 GCA_964486565.1 uncultured Victivallales bacterium | reverse complement strand
TCCTTATTTTGAGTGACACTGTAGTAACTACTGCGAACTCAAAATGAGGATGGAGACATGGTGCAATACGGTAACCCGGAGGGTTAAATCTCAAAAATTCCTTCTAACCCAAAAGGTGAAAAGCGATATAATCTTAACGTGTTATATACAAATATGTTAACTGTTATTTTTGAGATTTAACTGCTTCATTTAGGATGATAGTCCTGGAACTCCCTTGACTTTATCGAACACCAGATGTAGTTTGATGCCTCTGCTAAGTTCAAAAGCTAGGGATTGTTTTAATGAAAGAGAAAGGCGTATGAAAGGACTGTTGGCTTTTGTGGTGTGCATGTTGATGTCCGCGGTGTCGGCCGAGGACATGAAGATGCCGAATTTCCGTAGGACAGCGAAGGTAGGGGACTGGGTGCTTGCGAAGATGGAGGGGGATATACAGCTCAAGCAGACAGTGATGGATGTGAGCGAGAAACACCTTGTGATCAAGTCTGAGATGATCATGGGCGGCACGGTTATCAACACTTCCACCAACGAGTCGTCTTTGAAGGACTTCTACGATCCTGAGAAGTACGACAATCCTCACGGCAAACCGAAGATATACAAGGGCAAGGTGAAGCTGAAGGGCGAGGAGATAGACTGCTGGGTTTTTGAGCAGCCTGCTCCTGAGGGGAAGGTGGTCAAGGCATACTTCTCGGAGAAGGTCCCGGTGAACGGGATGGTCAGGAGCGAGCTGGACGGGGAGACTACCCTCGAGGTAATTGACTACGGCAGGAAATAGGATTAGGTTGAATCATGCTTGAGCAGGATATACTTGAATGCCTGCCGCGTATTTTTGCGCAGGGCGGCGACGTGGTTGTCGGCCCCGGGGACGACTGCGCCGTTCTGGACTTCGGGCTTGACAAACTTTTTCTCCTGGCCTGCGACCAGATGGCGCAATCCGTGCATTACACCGATGGGTCCCCGCCTGCGAAGATCGCAGTCAAGCTTCTCCGGAGGAACTTGAGCGACATAGCGGCCATGGGGGGCAAGCCTGCGCACGCGCTGCTGTCCATAGCGGTCTCCAAGAGGCGCGGCGGACGTTGGATACGGACGTTTCTCGATGCTACGGCCAAAGAGGCTGGCAAGTGGGGTGTATCGGTGTGCGGGGGTGACATCTGCGGGGTCTCCGGGGACCACGACAACTTCAGCCTGTCCATCTCCGGGTGGGTACGGCGTGAGAGCCTATGCCTCAGGTCGGGCGCTTCGGAGGGCGACCTGCTTTTCGCTACAGGGAGTTTCGGCAACTCTTTTGCCTCTGGGCATCACCTGCGTTTTTTGCCTAGGCTGCCCGAGGCGGAGTTTCTCGCAGGGGCATTCACCAACACGATGATAGATGTCAGCGACGGCCTGCTGCTTGATGCCGCCAGGCTCTCGGCGGCGTCGAAGCTGGGCGTATCGCTGGATGTCGGCGCAGTTCACCCTCGCCGGGGCGCGTCCGCCTCGGGCAAGCTTTCAGACGGCGAGGACTACGAGCTGCTGGCCGCGGTGAATCCCGGGAAGGCGCAAGAACTCCTCGAATCATGGCCATTCAAGACCAGGATTTCACAGATCGGAAAGTTTTCGGGAAAACTCCCCGCTGGCTCTGTCTCGGACCGCAAGTCCAAGTCAACCTTGTGCCGTCTGGGGAAAAACCGAAGACCCCACAACACAGGTTTCGACCATTTCCTCTCAGATTCAGACAAATGAACAGATTTCAACCTGCCCGGGAAAGGCCGGGGACTGTCAGGGGTCTGTCCACATATATGAACTCGGAATACACATAAGGAAGGTTACATGGCTCGTTTGGGTCGATATATCGAGCGCAATCCCGTCGTGGCG
>CAZANS010000506.1:0-1857 GCA_964486565.1 uncultured Victivallales bacterium | reverse complement strand
CACCCGTCGGCGGCCACGAACATCGCCGGACTCCAGGAATGGACACGATCACTTTCTGATCCGGGACTCATCGAAGCATCCGTTGCCGTTCAGAGCTCAAACACAACCGAGGTTCTGGACCTGCTCTGGATCAACGACCCGGAGCCCCCTCAGATCGCATGCGCGTGGAGCGAGACACAGCCCGATACGATTGAAATACGGAGGCTTGGCAATTGGCCGGACCGACGCTTTGGATTCGCCGAGGTGAAGATCGGTGGAATCTCGACGCCTGTATTGCATGAGGGCCTTGACCTGCTGACCGTGATGCTGCCGCGTGACGAACAGCTCCTCAAGACCTTGTCGTCGAAGTCGAGCGAGATGGGCCTGGGCCTTCCGGCATATCTCTCCGAGCGCCCCTCCTGGAAATCCTCCAGAGCGACTGTCGTTATGTCTTTGAATGTCGCCTGCTTAGGTTCTGCCTTGCACTTGACGCTCCTGGCGAGCAGCAATGGCTCGCCAGAGGCGCATGCCTCGGCCTTGAAGCCGCTGTCGCACCACTTGCGCCAGTGCTCGACGCTCTGCCTCCATTTCGCGACCTCTGGATTCTTCGAGAGCAGCTTGATGTTCCCCTCGTAGTTGTCTATGCAGAAATACAGCGTCTGCTTATCGGGCTTCTCGGAGTCGGAAAGCGACCTTGCGAAAACCGCAACTGTTGCCAGAGCCCAGTTCACGGCGCTTGCGGCAGTCTTCTCGGCTACCACGGACGGATCCATCTTTGTGCCGGAAAGATAGTCCAGGATAACGTGGAAGGGGTCGTCCTTCGAGGCTGTCGCGCCCTTGGCCTCGGTCGCGCTCTTCCTTGCCTTGTCGGGCTCGTTTTGCAAATAAAGACTTACTATGCTGTTTATGGTCTCGGCATGCTTGGCCGAGTCGTCCTGCTCCGCGGTGGCTGTCACGCAGGGGCGGCCCGCGGCAATCAGGGGCTCGAGCTCCTCTGCCTCGCCCCTCCCGGCCTGAATGTATCCATGCCACTTCGGTAGGCGCTTGTTCCACACCAAAGCCCAACTGTCGAGCGGCAGGCCGGCGATCGCCTCCTTGTAGCTCTGTGTCTCGGAGTAGAGCTCCCGGAGGTCCTTTTTCGAACGCACGCCGGCAATATATCTAGCCACCGAGGCCACTGCCTTCCAGTCGTCCGGCGCGGATGATGTACGGGCAGACAAATCACCCGCCTTCACCTTCCCCGCAAGAAAACCTATTATCGCGGCAGAGGGGTTCCCGTCGAACTCCTCCGGGAACAAATCAAGCAACCCCGCGCAGCGCTCCGCAGCGTCGTCCGAGGCATCAAGCGTATATCCCAGCGCAAGCAAAACATAAACCTTCTGCATCGTCAGGTCGTCAATTTCATCGGCAAGCAGACCGCCGCTGTTAATGATCAGCCCGGAAACATCCCCGCGCCCCGCAGATTCCAGTGCCGCCTTCAAGGAGGAATCCTCATTCGCATATATCATTCCTGCTATACAAAAAAAGACTGCCATGCAAAACACAACGGAGAAAAAACTTCTCATCTGACAGAACCTCTTAACTTAAAGCTTCCAGTAACTGCGGACCTCGCAAAACAAATCAATTATATACCCCAAACATGGAAATGTCAATAGCACCTTTGACGTTTTTGATGATTTTGGCTCAAAGCTGGGGAAACTCTCTGCCGAATTGTCTTGTCGGTGCCGAGGTAGGCAAAAACACGGCCATTGGGGAGAATGGCCCTCCCGAATACAGGCGCGAACCGGCGGGAGGCTCTTTTGCATTTGACTCGTAGTGTGCTTTAATCCTAAATAAAGCAGTTGCCGCAGTGTGCCGTGGATCTATTCTTATTTTGAG
>CAZANS010000505.1:0-1857 GCA_964486565.1 uncultured Victivallales bacterium | reverse complement strand
TTCGACGATTTCGCCGCCTTCGCTGACTTCGCGCCGTGCACGACCGCTGCGGGCGAGGGATAGGGGTCAGTCCGTGGAATTAGGTATTGACAAAGATTGGGCTGTGCCGGCAACATACGCGCATGGCAAGGAAACCCAGGGTCGAATACGCAGGGGCGGTGTATCATGTCATGAATCGCGGGGATCGTGGGGGGAAGGTCTTCCGTGACAGGCTGGACTACGAACTGTTTCTTTCGGCAACAGGGGAAGTGTGCCGACGGTCGGGCTGGAGAATGCACAGCTATGTTCTCATGCCGAATCACTTTCATTGGCTGCTGGAAACGCCCGAGCCGAACTTGGTTGCGGGGATGAAGTGGTTTCTCGGCGCGTATTCCCAGGGGTTCAATGCAAGGCACGGACAGCGGGGTCATGTGTTTCAGGGCAGATACAAGGCGCTGCTGGTACAGACGGATTCCGGGAACTATTTTGAGAGTGTAAGCAGCTACATTCACCTGAATCCTGCCCGGGCGAAACTGTTGGCCGCGGAGGGGCCGGATCTGCGGACATACCAATGGAGCAGTTACCCGCACTATCTTGCCGGGCAGGCACAGCGGCCAAAGTGGTTGGATGTGAGGCGGGTACTGGGAAACCTGGGGCTGGGCGACAATGCTGACGGACGGCGGTCATACGAACAGTACATGCAGGACCGGATAAGGGAGCTGGCGACGAGAGTCGGGAAGCGCATGTACAGGGAAGAATGGAGCGGGATCAGATACGGGTGGTGCTTGGGCGACCAGGAGTTTCGGGAGAAGATGCTTGAGAAGGTGGGTATCCGGATGGCGGGCGGGAAGAGGGAGTCGTACATTGGGGAAGCGCGGCAGGAGCATGATGAGCGTGAAGCTGAGCGGCTGATAGAGAAGGGGCTGAAGGCACTTGGGCTGAAAGAGGACAACCTCTTGCGGGAGCGGAAAGGAGCGTTGGCGAAATGCGCGCTGGCGTGGTACGTCCATGCCAACGCGCTCGTAAGCCATAGATGGATAAGCGGCCGCCTTCAGATGGGGGATACGTCAAGCCAGTCAGGATACATAGACCGCATCAAGAGCGCGTCAGACGGCGACGCGCTACGCCTCCGCCACAAACTGGAACAAGCGGAAAATACATGATTCCACGGACTGACCCCCATGTTGACCCCCATGTTCGGCGGTACGTGGAAGCGGGGATGGCGGAGACAGACACGGACTTTCTGGAAGTTCTGAAGGAGTCGGGGATAGCAATAGGAGGGGACGAGTTCCGAGCATGGGTGCGGGATGCCTCTATCGAATTGGGAGAGAAGGCCGCCAAACCTGAAGACGTATCGTTCCGGCGTCAGGTGCCGCACATCAGCAAAGAGAAGGTGCTCGAAGTTGTCGGCAAGCATCTTGGCGTGAAGACGGCAGCTTTCCGCGAGAAACGGCGAAATTCGATACTGAGGCCAATAGCGGCGCGAATGCTTGTGAAATACGCCGGGTTGACACACCGGCAAGTGGCGGAAACGTTTGGGACAAAATCCGGGGCATCGACAAGCCTGCAAGGGAGGAAGGCGAGCTCACTGAAAAAGGGCGACCGCAAGGCGGCGAAGCTCATCGCAGCAATCGAAGAGGATCTGGAGGGTCAAATATCGGGGGCCGCGTCGGCATGAAACCGTTATCTGTTATCACTTGGTTTGACCCCGATACATGCCCCGATACATGAGTTCCTGCTTCATCTGAGTCCACAGCATTAGTGCCCTGCACCCGGCAAAGGCCACGGCAAGCGCGGCAGCTTCTTCAAGTTCCGACGGGGAGATGCCCATGTCCAATGCTTTCTTGATGTGTATTCTCGAACACGGAACGCAGTTGA
>CAZANS010000504.1:0-1862 GCA_964486565.1 uncultured Victivallales bacterium | reverse complement strand
CACCATATAACCCAATGCACTAGGCCTGTATTCATTGGCTTTCCTGCATGTTTCCCGCTTTCCTTGTCCAAGTGCAACAGCGTGCAACAGCTTGCTTTTGCATGCCACAAAACACACACATCCACACACACATCGCGCGCGCGTATAGGGAGGCGGCAGTCCGGGCGATCTACGCGTCCCACTCAACTGCCTTTGACCTCCCCCCGTCTTACTACGTAGACGGGGGGGGGAGGTCATGAAGGCATGGCTTCCGGCAAGTTCCCGTGAATCACCGGAAGCCATCGGAACTCATACTTCCGGCAGATTCCTTTGTTTCTGGTCGGACCACTCCTGACGCTTACGCTTGATGGCCGAAGGAGTGCCTATAAAGGTCGGCTGATTCTTGCCAGGCGGCGTCCACCTCTCCCACGGGCCAGCCAGGACGAGCTTCCCCACTAGGTCGGCAGCCAGATCGCGGGTCGCCCCAGAATCCCGTAGGCGTTGCTTGACGCCGGCTGTCGTGTCCGCGGTATCGCCCAAGACCCCAACTGCCTCATCCTGGGAGAGGCGGCGCGTCTTTGCCGCCTGCGTCCGGCTAGTGGCCGCCTGAGGCGCGAGATCACTGGCCACAACAAAATGGCCCTCCTCAAAACGAGCGACAACGGGCTCAGGCTCACGGAAGTTGCGAGGTATGAACTCAACTACCGTGGCTTCCGGTTCCGATCTATGGCGGGTCAGCGTAATGCCACAGTCGTAGTCGCGGCTAACGATATTGGAGCCTGCACCGCGATCTCTGATATCACGATCGCCGGCTTGGCCCTTGGCGTCGTGGTGCGAGAACATAACTGCCGCGCCGGTCTCCTTGGTCAGCACGTCAAAGGCCGACAACAGTGGCTTCCAGCCCTCTGTCTTGTTCTCGTCACCTTCAATCAGCTTGTAAGCTGGATCAAACACAACCACATCAGCGACCCCCTTTACGGCACCATACACGATGTCGAGCAATTGCTGACGAGAGATGCCAAGCCCACGGGCGTTGAAAATGAGCAACCGGCCTTTCAGTGCGCAGGCGTCTAGTCCCATACCACGTGCCATCCATCGCACGCGACGATGCATATGAGCGGGCTTGATCTCCATATTCACGAAGAACACATGCCTGGCCTTGGGTACGTGAAGCCCAAGGAAGTCTTGGCCTGCAACCAGCCTGAGCATCGCATTGAGCAGGAAGAAAGTCTTCTTTGTCTTCGACGGTCCGATAACCGCGACCTTATCACCGCGCTCAAATAGCCCATCTATTACGGGATCTAGCACCGGCGGTTCCTCCTCCACATACTGGCCGGCATCAACTAGGCATCCCTCGATCTTCTCTGCCAAAGCATCGGCCTGCACTGAGGCTTCTGGGGTTGCGATAGTGGGTGACCGTGCCAGTTCATCTTCGCAAACCGTGTTGTTCTCGCTGGGCGGCTCCGGCTCGTTATCACTATCACGGTACATCTCAAGCGCTTCGATGGGACCGTGCTGGCGCATCAGATCGAAGATTGTAGCCATCTTGTCCAAGGCTTCGTCCCCGTCGATTTCCGCTGCTCGATAGTCGCAATCCAACTCCGAGATCTCCGCCACAAGGCACAGCGTTGCATGACGTTCCCGGGCTGAGGCCTCGTGAGGGATCGCTGCTGCCGTGATGTTCGTGGAGTCATCGAGAGTGTTAGTGTAGGCCTGTTCCACTTCTGCCGTATGCTCCCTCGGAATCCATGCCGGGCCTCGGCCATACTCGAACGGACCAAGCACATCCGGCCCATCGGCAGGATGGCAGCTCGCGGGATTCAACCCGTAGTAGTGTTGGCTACGATCCAAACTTGCCCACTGCCGTTCACGAGCCAAGTAGG
>CAZANS010000503.1:0-1864 GCA_964486565.1 uncultured Victivallales bacterium | reverse complement strand
CTAGTCCTAAAATAAGCGTATCTTGAGTCTTTGGTCGCCGAGAGGGTTTGTAATGCCCCGGGGCATCGAAAATTGCCTCGAGCGGCCGGAGATTTGTGATTCACAGCGGAACCGAAGTCCCTTTTCGCCTTGATTTTCCCGTTCACGGCACACCCCTCCCTGACCGCCCGCCCGACGGCCTTCGCATGGCTGTGATTACCTGCGGATGTTCTATGCAAAGCCGGTTCTCTCGATGGTGTTCCATGTACTGAAGAGCCGATCGAGCGTTGGCTGATACCCGATGATCCTCACGACGATACTCCTGGCCCGCCGCACTACGCGACAAGGGATCAAGATCATGCTGTTGATGAAACGACGGAACTCCATACGAATGTAGGCGTCGCGATCACTCTTCAGGTGCATCATCATGGCGAACCAGGACTTGATATTCCAGGCGAGGGTAGCGATGACCATATAGGCCCAGTTACTGACCAAGTCGTAGAGCGGAAGGCGCATGGCATTGACGCCGTTCTTGAGCTGCTCAATGACATTCTCCTGGTCGCAGCGTTCGTTGGCGCAGTAGACGACCTCGCTCGCGGTCAGATCGGTGCGCGTGGTGATGTAGAAGAAATACCGGATCTCGTCGAGGAGAACATTCTCTCCCTTCATCTTGCTGATGTTCTTCCGAAGAGCCACGATCCGATATGGCTGAAAACACTTGCCGGGCTGATACTCGAACTCTGCCACATCTTCGTAGTTGAGATGAAGGTTCACGTACTCCCGCTCTTTGACAATGCGTTCTTTCTCGTTCTCCTGGTATCGCTCGCGCGTTTCTCCGGTCAGGGTCTCGTATTTGGGCTTGCGCTGCAACCGGCTCCAGGTTGCCTCGCAGAGGGCCTCGGCGCGCGTACGCAGGGCCGCGTTACAGTCCATGCCAAAAACAAAGTCCACTTTATCGGCCCACCGGTCAAAATTCGCCGTTAAGGAAAAGTCTGTATCTCCACGCACGCAAATCCGCGGAGCATAGGGCTCAAGTTGCTCAATGCCTTTATCGATCCAGATCGCTGCATCCTGATGACTCGGAGCATTGCCCGGGCGATTGACCACGTACAGTACCTCTTTCGTGTTGGCCACTGAGACGATCAACGGCGCGTATCCCCAGATGCCTTTGTAGGAGATATCCATTCCGGCTTTACATTCACCAGAGGTTGGAGCAATCGTCCCATCGACGTCCATGTAGGTGATCGGACCCAACAGCTCTGCTCCGCGTCCTTGCCAGAGCTTTGGCCGCACCGCGTTAATCGATTCCATCAGTGTCACCACATCAGCTTCTGAAAAACGCCGGTTGAAGTCTCCGGCCGTTGTCGGATCAGGAATCAAGTCGGCACCCAAGGCATTCATGTAAGCCACGTCATGGCGCAGTCTCTCAATATCCTCAAGGCGCGTCCCTCCACACATGACATTGTATGCCATGTTCAGTACATGATCGGACTCATGATACGGCAGATGCACCTTCAGCAGATGCAGATCCGAGTCGATCTGTGATGACAAACCCAATTTCGTCACCAGCCTGTGCACGGGGGCGATGCCACCAAAACTCATCGCGTCGGTGTTGCCGCCTACCTCATAGTGTATTTTCCCGGCGCTAAACATTGGTCGCGCTTGCGCTTCCCAGTGGCCCGCCTGTCCGTGCCGTGCCGCTACTTTTGCCTTGCGTTTTTTGATGTTCTTTCGGCTCTGCTTTTTGCTAATCTTCTTCACCGGAAAGGCCTCCTTTGTTGGTTCTATGATTTGTTCACCAAACGCATCATAGCCAATACTGGCGGGCCTTTCCGTATCTTTCTTGTCAAAACGCAAAGTAATCAAGCTTTCTTAGGGTCTAGTG
>CAZANS010000502.1:0-1868 GCA_964486565.1 uncultured Victivallales bacterium | reverse complement strand
TGCCTATACTCCGTCCCCATTGTTGCCTTGTTGCCTATACTCCGTCCCCATTGTTGCCTTGTTGCCTATACTCCGTCCCCATTGTTACCTTCGCTGTGAAGGCATCAAAGAAGCTGGTGATGGAATACTGGAGCATGATCGACGAGATGAAATCTAAAAGTGTTTTCCTTGACGATCTCTTGAATATTATGGATAAAATGGAATAGTAGATAATGCAGTGGAGGACACATTGCCGCTACAGGTCAAATGCCCTTATTTATTATCTTGCTGTCAGCTCCGCGCCTCGCCTCCCATCCCATCCCGCATCTGGAACTCCGACAGCGTTGCGTAATGTCTATCACCCCGCGTTTCCTGTTTCAATCCGATACCGTACAATTCACTCGCCCTCTGCGACCAGCCGCATCTCGCCTTTTGCGAGGAGAGCTTTAAGTTTTGTGCCTGGAGGGACTTTGCTCATGACAGTCTTTCCTGTGGCGCGGTCCAATATGATCGAGTATCCCCTGTCGAGCACGGATTTGGGGTTGAGGCCTTTGAGGCATGCCGATAGCCTGTCGATGCGCGATGACTCCTTCTCTATCCTGTAGCCGAGGGAACGTTCGAGCCTGTTCTGGAGGTCATCGAGCCCCTGCTGGTGCTGTCTGAGAAGATACACTGGCTCTCTGAATACAGGGTTTCCCGATGCTCGCTCGAAACGACGGACAACCCGCTCGAATCGCAGGTCCAGCGCGGAGCTGATACGCCGTCGGAAATCGCTAATGTTTTCTTGGAACTCCTCCTGTCTGCCGACGACAAGCTCTGCTGCGGCAGAGGGCGTAGGGACTCTCATATCCGCGACGAAATCGCATATCGTGAAATCCACCTCATGGCCCACTGCGCTGATCACCGGGATTGTGCTGCGTCCGATCTCGCGTGCGAGGATCTCTTCGTTGAAAGGCCACAGGTCCTCCAGGCTTCCGCCGCCGCGCA
The DNA here is from genome assembly GCA_964486565.1 of uncultured Victivallales bacterium. Lineage (GTDB taxonomy): Bacteria > Verrucomicrobiota > Lentisphaeria > Victivallales > JAADHT01 > JAFGFR01. The sequence continues at coordinate 902 of CAZANS010000502.1, read as the reverse complement.
TTACAATTATCACGTCAACATCTCCCGAATCGCTGAAGAACCGCACCCCTTTGGCCAGCTCCCTCTCGGCTCCCCTCCCCTGCACAGCGGCAGGATATATGCGTATGGAGATGTCGGGATAGCGTCTGCCGATTATCTGCAGGAAGTCCCTTATCGCCGCCCCGCCCGGAGAAGTCACCACCCCTATCCGTCCCGGAAGCAAGGGAAGCTTCTTCTTGCGCTCATGGTCGAAAAGCCCCTCTGCCTCGAGCTTCCTCTTCAACTCGTCGAACCGGCGCTGCAGATCGCCCAAGCCCTTGGGCTTGACGACCTTGATCGAGAACTGGTATTCCCCCCTGACCTGGTATACCGTGAGGTTGCCGAACGCCTCGATCTTGGAGCCGACTTCCACGCCAAGAGCCTTGATCTGTCCAGCACCGTTGAAGAAGACTGCCTTGACAGCACTCCTCTCGTCCTTGAGAGAAAGATACACATGTCCGGACCGGTGGACCGTCAGGTTCCCGACCTCGGCCTCCAGCCAGAAAGGCAGAAAACCTCCCTCGATGACCTCCCGGACTGCCGTGTTGACCTCCGAGACTGTCCAAATCTTCTCTGTCCCCATAACTTTTCCTTTTACAGCAACCTCACGCGGAGAGGCAAAGTGGCCAACTATTTGCCTACAGCCTCTCTCGCTCTGGAAAGGCTCGACGCGATCTTCTCGAGCACCTCCCTTATGAAGGCGCATTCGCATTTCGCGGGGCATCTTCTGAGTTCGCTTTTGTTCAGGCAGTATCCCGGGCATTCGGGCTTGCCGGTGAGTTTCTCGTCAAAGACAGGCCCGTCGTACATGTCCATGAATTTCTCCGTGGTCACCGCGAAAGTGCCCCTGCAGGAATGGTTGAACATCAAAAGTCCGAGCGACA
>CAZANS010000501.1:0-1872 GCA_964486565.1 uncultured Victivallales bacterium | reverse complement strand
TTGTCGTCCTTTGAGAAGCGCCAGGGGCCGTATTCCTCCGGGGGGAACATCTTTTCGGATGCCCTGTAGCCGATCTCCATGTAGTCCACGCCGCTGGCGTTGATGGCCTTGAAGATATTTCTTACAGTGTCGTCCGAGAAGTGCCATTTGTTTATCAGGCCGCCATCCCTGACGCTGCAGTCCACCACCAAAACCTCGTCGTTGTTCATTTGTGTATCATTCCTTTTTTTCTTGACAGTCATGACTTGACACTCCCTAATCTGTGGTAAAAAAACGGCCGAGTTCTTTCCCCGGCCAAAATTTTGGAAGGCGCTGAAACCTGCCTTGTTGCAAAGATACACCGCATCAAGGTGATTGCAAAGAGGCAGGACTGGATTTCCCCAGATTTTATCCTGCAGGAAGCTTGACCAACTTGACCATACCGGAAGGTTTCTGCGAGGAAGACGAACAGGTCAACGAGATTGTCTAGCCTGATGGCCTGACGATTCTGACCATTCCTGGGATTTTGGACGGTTCGGGGAAGCCCATGAGGATGTGTCCGTTTTGCGACAGCCATTGTCTTGGCTCTTTGTATCCGGGAAGCTTTCTGCCGAGCGCCTGCCAGAAGGGCCTGCCATGTGAGTTGACCTCGAAATGCACAAGCTCGTGGAGTAGCACGTACTCGAAAACCCTCTCGGGGGCCATTATGAGTCGCCAGTTCAGGGATACCGACTTGCTCTCGGAGCAGCTCCCCCATCTTGAGGTGAGGTCCCTCAGTCTGAATACTCTTGGAGCCTTGCACTCGTCCGCCCGCCCAGCCCTCAACATATCGAGCAGCAAATCCGCCGCCTGCCGCATGTACCACCTCGCAAGGCTGCGCCGGCTGCCGGGAAAGTCCTCTATCCTGAAAACCCGTCCGTCAAACTCGACACCACCGTACTCCCTGCGCATCTGTACCTCGAAATAGTCACCCTTGAATGGGATTTCCCCGCCGTCCTCAAGAACAGGCATGGACTCGATCTGTCGGCGGCGTTCGGCAAGATGCCTGCGTATCCACGACTCGTTGGCTGCTACAAAAGCCTTCGCCTGCCTCTCGGAGCAGCCCGGGGGCAGGGTCAGGCGCAGGCCGTCGCGTCCCATCACCAGACCCATTCTGCGGCACCTGCGGTTACGAAAGACCTGAAGGACTACCTTCTCCCCAGACAACTCAATCTCATATTCCGTCATCTCAAAGCCCTCACTCTGACAATTTGTAAAACCAACCACAAGAGCGAATTTCAAAACTCCCCGTGGCCGCGCGGCCTGCCATTCCGCCATCATTGGCGTTTGTGCGTCCGGTCTTGTAAAGCACCAATGGTGACTTCTCCACCGCATCCGACTGAAAACCGAAGTAGACTGTCTGATCGTGATAGAAAAACTTGAGAATTGCGTAACTGACGATCTCGAATATGCGGGTGTCAACATTTGGTGCCAACAACCCAAGAACAAAAGTTTCAACCTTGTCGTGTTTCTGCTTGGAAATGTCCTGTAGTTGTTCGCAGGTTTTGATAAAGCCCGCAAATGACGCTTGTTTCGTCTTGGCGTATGCGTTTATGATATCGATTACCGCAGCCGCGATGCCACTGGACTCCCGCCCCAGCGTCTGTGCGACTGATGAAGTGGTGAACGTCCTGGAGAATGGATCAAGAACGATGTCGCCTATGTTGGAACTTGCTCTGATGATCCTGTCAATGTGCATTATCCTCGTGTCGAGCCCATGCCATCCCATTTTTTTAAACTCAGAATATTATATTGCTGCCGGCTGGTAATTTCAAGCCGTGTATCTGGGGGAATTGACTGCCGCCGCGGTCGGGACAGACTAAGCAGGTATGCCCACTTCCGCATCGGCGTGGC
>CAZANS010000500.1:0-1874 GCA_964486565.1 uncultured Victivallales bacterium | reverse complement strand
TCGCAAATTCGAGACAAGTTTTGAAAGCTCTACTCAGCACTCATTTTCAAGGGCTGAGAATGCACATCTGCCCCACTCCGAGCGTTTTAGACGGCCCAAAATGCTCGATAGATAGGGACAGCATCTCCTGGGAAAGAGATAACCAGAAATTGCGAAAAACTCATGACACTAACGGATTTGCACAAGCGGTCATTTCACGGCACCATATCTACTTTGCCGCTTGCACTAAGCTTCATCATCACTCCTGGGTATATGTCGCAGGATGCATGGATTTGGTATAATTAATTCACCGCCGTTGGCATAACTTCCCTGCGTCTCTTTGCTCTGCGTTGAAATCTTTTTAGGATGTTGCTCTACACGTGCTTGGGGTACCATTGTGGGAAAAGTACCGGGTGCAGGTGTCGAACTGGCAGTGACACTGGCGGTCACTGCATTCACTAGAGCAAGAGTACCGGGCTTTTCAAGCGCTAGACTGTCACTCGCTACCTGGGCAATTATATCGCTCCCAGATGCCTGTCCGACAGTCGCCTCCAAATTCATCGGGACAACTTTGTCGCTCATAGTCTCCTCCAATTTAACTGTTCTCCAATTAACTGCTCCAACGGACAATAGTCTTTACAGTCCTCGGGGCAGTGGCGCTTGCGGACTCGCGCCTGCATATCCTCAAGGTGATTATACACCAATTCACCAATCCGGCGCAAACGAAGGTGGCTGCAAGCCTCATTCTTCTCCTCCGCCTCTATCAACCGGCGTCTGACTTCCGCCACATCCCTGAACTGAATGCGCCCTTGAGCATCTTCCGAAATGCCCAGGTCAACGTTGGTGACTACCAGGAACACCCGCACCACGCAACACAAGTTAAAATTCTGACTGATGAATTCAAGATACTCAACCCCCTCCCGGTAAGGGGAATCGAAGCGAGACGGAAACTCCTGGAGAATTTCACTGTCTCTCTGTCGCTCGTACATGCCGATAGCATCCTTGAGTAACAAGATCCGGCGTGGATAGGCTGCCTGCCGCACCTCACGGTCAAGCCTTCCCAGAAAAGTCAATTCCATCCAGGCTGCAAACCCCTCATTGACGAGGATGGCGCTATCTTTGATAAGTCGGGCGACCTGGACATATTCTTCACCTCGGTAACGTTCGTCATCGGGCTTGTTTGGAAACCCATGACGCAAGAGTATAGCCAGTTGCCGGCCCAGGCGCGTGTGAGTGTAGAAAAAGCCGTGGCCGTACTTTTCGTGCAGCAGATAAGCGGCAATGTTTTGCTTGACGCTAATGTCCTCGCTCTCTTTGGAGCGCAGCAAATTGTACTCGAGCCGCCATTTTGCTGTCGGGTGCAGGTGCGCCAGGTCGCTGGCAAGGGCCGGGTCATAGGGAACAAAAGATCCACCGCCGGGCAAATAAGCTGGCGCAAAGTGGATCAGCACCTGGTTCAACAACTCCAGATTGTACCATTGTTCATGGCGCGCAGCATCGAGGACCTGTTTGAGCCAGGGCCTTGCTTGAGCATCGTACACCTTTTCGATGTATTCTTCGGGCAGCAGAATCTTGAAAGATTGACCACGCACAGCCTCGTCGCTCAACCTTGGGTCCACCGCCCGCAGCCGCTCGGCAATCTCGGCGTCCAAGGGGGAGACATAAGCGGCCTGCAACTCGGTCAGTTGATCTTGAATACAAGACCACACCTTGACCACAGCCGGGAGCGACTGCCCGGTCTCGCACATCTTCAAGGTCAACGTGTGCTCTCCCGGCGCGATGGCTTGCAGGTTCCAAAGGTCCACTCCCTCACCGGGCTGGTGACTTCGCTTGATCAAGCCCTCCGTGTGCTCCAAATCGAGGTGATAGGTGGGCGGTTTCAGGCCATCGTGCCA
>CAZANS010000499.1:0-1878 GCA_964486565.1 uncultured Victivallales bacterium | reverse complement strand
TTTTTCCTTTTCTTCACGGTTTTCAATGCCTCATTCTATCGATCCGAATCAACTTCCCAATGATGTCGATGCCCTCAAGCAGATGATCGTCGATCAGCAATGTCAGATCGAGGCGCTGAAACGGATGGTGTTCGGCCGTCGCAGCGAGAAGCGGCACGACGATGTCGTCGATGATTCCAAGCAGGGCTTCTTGTTCGAGCCGATCGATTCGGATGCCGAACAGACCGAATCGCAAGAAGAGGAAGACGAGGACGAAGAACAGGAGCCCGAGCCGCCTCGTCGCAAGAAGAAGCGTCCGCGCCATCGCGGCCGGCGGCTTCTGCCGGACCACCTCATGCGATGCCTTCACGAAATTCATCCTTCCGACGAAGAGCTGATCTGCCCATGCTGCCAGACTCGCAAAACGGTTTTCGCGAAGGATGAGACCGAAGAGCTGGAACGGGTACCGGCGAAGTTCTTCGTGAACCGATACGTTCGCTACAAGTATGCCTGCCCACAGTGCGAGGGGTACGTGAGCGAGGGGCCGTTACCGGTGAGGCCGATGGACAAGGGCATCCCGGGACCGGGGGTTCTGGCCGAGGTGGTGGCCAACAAGTACGCCTATCACCTTCCGCTGTACCGTCAGCAGGAGATGTTTCAACGCGCCGGCCTGACGATTCCCCGCTCCACGCTGTGCGGATGGGTCGCGTATGTGGCTTCCTTGCTGTCGCCGATCGTGGAAACGATGAAGTCATCGGTGCTGGCTTCGCGCAAGATTCATACCGATGATACGCCGATCACGGTGCTGGATCGTTCGGTTAAGCCAGTGGGCTCCCGCAAAGGGTACATGTGGGTCTACATCGGCGAACAGAATGACGTGGTGTTCGATTACACGAACGCTCGCAATCGCGACGGTCCGGCGTCCTTCCTGGCCGGATATGAGGGTTATCTCCAAGCGGATGCGTTCAGCGGGTACAATCCCCTTTATGTTGCCATGGCCATTATCGAGGTGGCGTGCTGGTCCCATGCGCGCCGAAAGTTCTTCGAGGCCCAGACGTCGCACCGCGCCGAGGTGAAGCGCATCCTCGAACTCATCGGGGAGTTGTACCGTGTGGAGTCGTGGGCGAAGGCGTTCAGCCTCTCGGACGAGACGCGGCTCACCTGGCGGAAACGCTATTCCCGTCCTCGGCTGGCGCGTCTTCGCGAGGAACTGGATGCACTCTCCGTGCGTGTCCTGCCCAAGAGCCCGCTGGGCAAAGCGATCACGTATACGCTGAAGAATTGGAAAGCGTTGAACGTATACACGGAAGTCGCGTTCCTGTCGATCGACAATAATCTCTCGGAGCGTCAGATCAAGCAGATGGTCATCGGCCGGAAAAACTGGATGTTCGCCGGCAGCCTGGAAGGCGCCAGGAACGCGGCCATCCTCTTCAGCCTGATCGTCTCGTGCAAGCTGCATGGCGTGGACCCGTTCGCTTACCTGAGGGACGTGCTGGTCCGTATCCACACGCACCCGGCCGACCGAATCCACGAGCTCACACCCCGCCAGTGGAAGCAACGCTTCGGCATCCCTGCCGACCACACGCCTGCCACCCCTGCCAGCACAAACGCCGCATAGCACTCCCCGCACACTCCCCCCTCATAACCGCCGCCAACCCCCTGGGGTTCGTAGAGCGCTTACCCTTAAATGGGTTCGTCGCCATGACCTTTTTGGCCTCGATCGCATGCGAAAAATGCATAAAAGCTATAGACACTCCAGGGACCCCGCGCGGTACAATGATTGAATATGGCCTGCCGTCGTGGCCGGGCATATCCACAAGGAACATGTCCTATGAAAAACTGCAAAGAGAAGCTATTTAACACACTGTGCGTCGTGACATTAGCATACGCCCTCTTAGC
>CAZANS010000498.1:0-1880 GCA_964486565.1 uncultured Victivallales bacterium | reverse complement strand
GCGTGTTCCGTGATGGCGTGAAGTTCAAGATTTTTTTTTAATTTCATCTTTTGAACCCTGGATTTGTTGCTGAGGCAGTGTTCAGTTGTTTTGTTGTTGGGGATGTGGGGGGGGCTTCGGGGAAGGTTTTGACGAATTCTGCCGGAGTGGTGAGGGGGGGTATTCGGAGGAAGTTGTACTTTTTTCACCCGAACCCGTTCGAGGGTGAAAGGGAAATGCTTGTGGAGTCCAAGTTGGGGGTATGGGATCTTGACGGTGAGAAAAGGTTGACAGGCTTGCTGGAGTCTCTGGAGGTTCCTTTTGCTGGAGTTGCGGTGCCTGAGGGGTTTGCTGGTGGTGTGCTTTTGGTTTCCGGGCTTTGCCTGGAAAGGCATCCTGGAGCACCTGAGATGTTGTTTAGTCTTGCTGAGGGGGGCATGAAGGTCATCGTCGTTTCCCTTCATTCTGGGAGGTTCATTCTCCCTTTGCAGGGGATGTCGTGTTTTTCGATTGGCGGTGCCGAGGTTATTTCCGGTGCATTAGGGCAGAAGGGCACATCCCTTGGGAAGGATATTTTGGCGACGGTGTTCCGTGAATATTCAGACACTGCGGAGCCGGGGCTGGAACTGGTTGCATTTAGCGAGGCTGTTGCGCTTGGACTTCCCGGCCGGGCTACGGGAGATGAGGTGAAGGGCTTTGCCTTTTGCGAGATTCGCACTCGGAAGTCTTTGGAGGGTCATTCGGGGAGGATAATATTTTTAGGCGGTGACATTGTCGGTCGGGCTGGGATGTCGCCTGCACCGGCATACTTGTTGAATGAGTTGCTCAGACCTTGAGAGGACGTGCAGAATTATAAGTCGGCGTTGATTTTGAGTGCATTTAAGGCAGTAATAATTTTAAGGTAAGGAGAGAAGGGATGAAAAGGGCGATTATGAGTTGGATGTGTGCGGGTGTTTTTGCATTCGTGGTTTTGTCGGCAGTGCATAATGTTTATGGGCAGGATAAGGCGGGGACTGGTGAACTTTTGGGTGATGGGTCGAATTTTTACACTGTTGCGGTTTTCCCTTTTGTCGAGCGTAACGCGAGTGTCAAGGGTATGGGTGGGCAGGTCAGCGACCTTGTTTTTGCTGGGTTGGCGGGTAATCCCGCCATCTGGCTTGTCGAGCGTGAGGAGATGCAGAAGATCCTTGATGAGTCCGAGTTGAATCTTTCTGGGGTTGTCGGGCCGAACGAGGCGATACAGATCGGGCAGCTTACAGGTGCGAGGATCATTGTTACGGGTTCGATATTCGTGGTTAACGACAAGACCTATATTGTTGCCAAGGTGATAGGCACTGAGACGAGCCGTGTTCTCGGGAAGAGCGTCAGCGGGACCGAGGGTATTGACAAGCTTTCGGAGAAACTTTCTGAGTCGGTGTCGGGAGTGATATCCGAGGAGGGCAGGAAGCTTGTCGCCCAGGTCAAAAACAAGGAGGATATGTTATCGGGCATAAAGGCCGCGATAGGGGATAAGGAGAAGCCGGTGGTATTTGTGAAGATCTCCGAGAGTCATATCGGCCAGCGTACTGTGGATCCGGCGGCGGAGACCGAGATTCAGTTGATATGCAAGGAGCTTGGCTTTACGGTCACCATGAACGAGAATGAGGCGGATGTTTTGATAGAGGGCGAGGGGTTTTCCGAGTTCTCGACCAGGCGTGGCAACCTGATAAGCGTCAAGGCGCGTCTTGAAGTCAAGGCGTATGACAAGTCGAAGAAGCTCCTTGCCGCCGATAGGCAGACCGACGTGCAGGTGGGATTGTCCGAAACGATCACCGGCAAGCAGGCACTGCAGGAAGCGGCGGCGAAAATCGCCGAAAGGCTGCTCCCGAAAATTTGCAAGTAGAAGCGGGAGGGGGGGGGGG
>CAZANS010000497.1:0-1884 GCA_964486565.1 uncultured Victivallales bacterium | reverse complement strand
GTCTGGCTTCCGCTGTTGAAATGGGTCTGAACTATACGCGCTGGATCTATGCCGGACGCGATGAGACGATTGTCGTTACGAACTGGATGGACAGCGATAACCCGGCCAGTTTTGTGGATATTCAAGTAAAAACAGGAAAAGCCCGGCGGCTTCTCATTACAAACAATATAGTCATGGGCAGACATGAATGGGAGAATCAGGCTGAATTGACGATAGACAAGAACAGGAAAATCGCGAAAATCCGGCCCGTGCGGGAATCCATCATGTGGGAAAAGTATCCGCAGACAAATTACTATATTGTTTCTCCGCATTCCGCCGCGATAGATTATATGGGGGCTGATGAGCTTCTTTATCCGGACCGTAAGCGGCGCGGGCATCCTTTTGTCACACTCAGCACGCGGCCAACGCGGCACTTTACTCTGGTAGTGACCGGCAGTGCTCTTGACCTGAAGAAAGGCGCGGCGCTGGCCCAGCGCTACCGGAAGAGCATTCCCGGCGGGAAGAAATTGAAACAGGATGCGGTACAGCATTGGGCGCGTGTGAGCAGTAATGCCTGCATTCATCTGCCTTCAAATCCCGAACTGGCCGACAGTCTGAATAACATGATGTACTGGTACATGCACGCCGCGGCCATTGGATACCTGAGCCCGCGCGGCCTGGAACAGAACGCTTCCGCGCAGTGGGGTATGCGCGATGTCCTGCAGGGCCCGTGTGAATGGCTGAAGGCATCACGCCAGTATGACGCCGAAAAGAACGTCTTGAGCATAATATTGGCAAACCAAGTGTGGGAATTAGGCAAGTGGCCACAGCACATCAGGTACGATCGCTACCGGATGCGGGAAGATGACGAGGTACACAGCGATGTAACTGTCTGGCCGATGAAAACCATCTGCGACTACATCATCGCGTCCAACGATATCGGGTTCCTTAAAGAACAGTTCCCCTACTGGTCGGACAAAACACTCTGCTACACCCGGAAAACAGAATCCGTACTCGAACACTTGCGGCGCGAGCTGACCTGCATGAAGGCCGAATGTTTCCCCGGAACCGCGCTGATCAGATTCGGACACGGCGACTGGGAGGACACCATGCAGCCGGCCAATCCGGAATTACGCAAAAAACTGGTATCAAGCTGGACAGTCCAGCTGATGTACCAGACACTGCGCACTTTCGAAGCCGTTTGCGGGAAGGCCGGCGAGATGAATCTTATGCGCGAGGTTAAAGAACTTGCCGACCGTGTCAAGCAGGACTTCAAGCGATACCTTGTCAAGGACGGTATAGTGGCCGGGTTTGCCCTGTTTCACAGCCCCAAGCGGATAGAATATCTTCTGCATCCAAGCGACAGGCGCTATCACATCCAGTACCGCCTGCTTCCTATGACACGGGGCATGACAAGCGGTCTCTTCACGCCAGAAGAGGCGGTTCGGCATTATCGCATCATAATGAAGCACCTGCGTTTTCCGGATGGCGTTCGCCTTACCGAAAAACCAATACTGTACACCGGCGGCACTCAGCGGTTCTTCAAGCGCGCGGAAACTTCCGCCCTTTTCGGCAGGGAAGTCGGCATGATGTATACACACGCCCATCTCCGCTTCGTTGAAGCAATGATAGCCATCGGAAAGGCCGGAGAGGCGCTCCACGGGCTGAGACTGACAAATCACACTGGCATTGACAAGCTGGTGCCGTTGACAAACGTGCGGCAGAGCAATGTCTATTACACCAGCTCGGACGCTGATTTTGCCGACCGTTATCTTGCCCAAAAATACTTCTCGAGAATCAAGGCCGGTAAAGTCGGATTTAAAGGCGGATGGAGATTCCACTCAAGCGGCCCGGGCGTGTTCACGAACATATTGATCTCGAGCATCTTAGGACTGCGCACTCAGT
>CAZANS010000496.1:0-1889 GCA_964486565.1 uncultured Victivallales bacterium | reverse complement strand
TCGGAAATAACAGTGGTTTCAAGCCGGTCGAGGCGCGAGCCTCCAGGGATGCCGGAAAACCTGCAATATCCTTCGAAAAGGACCAAAAGCCCACGGCGCCAGGATTCAAGGCGGCCGGCAATTCCCTCTTTGCAGCGAGAAGCGACATGTACAAGGGGCTCACGGCTGACCAGAAGGAGAAGCTCCTTGCGGTCATCGAGAAGGCCCGCCCCGACACCGTAGCGACGTTTGGCGAGAAGGCCTACGAGCATGCGGTGGGAGTCCTCCTGGAGGCGATCGAGTTCACCGCATAGTGGAGTTCCTTACATATAAATGAATGGAGGCCGACGATCGGTTCGATCGTCGGTTTTTTTTTCGTCCAAAATCTCCTGTCATAATCGGGGTTTCTACCCCCCACATTGTCGCCTGCAGTGCCCGATATTCCGACGAGGGCACAATCGCCGAAGTCAATAATTGAGTTATTTCAAGGCTATAGCAAGCTGCTGAGCCCCCTGCAGCCTGGCACACATTCTGCATTAAAAGAGCGCGACGGAGTACCAACTAAAGGGGGACGGATGGCAAAAACTGCCACCAAAGAGTGCAAAAAGCCAAGCCGAAAGGATCTTGAAACAAAGGCCCGCAAGAAGGCCACGGCTTTCGCGAAACGCGCTCAGGTCGAAGCCAGGACACGAGGCGACGATGGCACGCAGCACACTAAGGCAGAGCTTAAGGCGCTCAACGAGCGCGACGGGCTCATCGAGCAGTACATGCCTTATGCCGCTTCAATCGCCTCGAGGGTCTGTCAGAGCCTATCTTCAGCGGTCGATTATGAGGAAGTGCTCTGCAACGCGCGTCTTGGACTTCTGGAAGCGGCAAAACGCTTCGATTGCGATCAGGAAGTCGATTTCCGTACCTTCGCCTACTACAGGATCAAGGGCGCGATCTACGACGGCCTCAGGCGCAGCGGATGGTTGCCGCGCACACTATATGCGAAGATCAAGTTCGAGGAGGCTGCCAACGAATACCTCCAGAATCGCTCGCTCGGATGCGCAAATGAGAAGGTCCAGCATGGGCTTCAGGAGAAGGTCGAGGAAAACTCGGTCACAGAGACTGTCAACAGCCTGGCCTCGATCTACATCATATCTCTCGACGCATCGGAGGACATGGACGTCGAGGATAAGGATTCGGCCAACGTCGAGCAGCGCACCGAGTTTATGCAGGTCAGAAGGCATATGCGCGACGCCATCGGGACCCTGCCCGACAAGGAGAAACAGCTGATTATGATGTATTACTTCCAGAACAAGACGCTCGAAGAGGTTGGAGGTAAGCTGGGACTCTCGAAATCATGGACTTCAAGGCTACATGCCCGCGCGTTGTCGCTACTCTTCAAGAGGATACGCAACCGGGCGATACAGAGCAGACAAGACCACGCAGTGGGGGAAGAGGAGTAATCTATGGCTATCGAAGCAGTAGTCAGCCAACTTAATTCTAGCGCGCTGGGCAAGGCGGTCACCAATTCTCAGGGTGCTGCCGACGCCGCAAAGCCGAACGGTTCCAGCTTCGCCGACGTTATCAAGAAGATGGATTCCGGTGCGGACTTTGCCAATCAGCTTGGGATGATGGACCGCGAGATATCCCCGACGGGGCAGATGCAGGCCCTGGATGGGGACGCCGTTTCATTCACCCCCATGGACGAGGTGACCGAAGTCAGCCAGCCCGAGGCCTCCAAGAAGCTCCTGGACATGCTGGGAGACGTCAACGATGGCCAGATGCAGATGGACAGCCTCGTGAACAACATCCTCCACAGCGGCAAGAAATTCTCGAACCAGGAGCTTTTGGTCATTCAGGCGCATGTCTTCCACTTCGCCCAGATGACGGAGCTCACGGTCAAGGTCGCCGAGCAGGGTGTC
>CAZANS010000495.1:0-1889 GCA_964486565.1 uncultured Victivallales bacterium | reverse complement strand
ACTATCTATGGAATCTTCACGGCAAGCTCTAACAGTTAGAGAGAAGTACGGATTTTCGTTCTGGGATAGCCTAATTGTCTCGACAGCTCTCGCGGCAGACTGCCAGTCGCTGTACTCTGAAGATTTACAGCACGGTCAAATCTTAGAGGGCAGGCTTAAAATCCTCAACCCTTTCCGTGAATCATTGGTGAATTGAAAACAACCCCCTCTTCCCTTAGTGTCCCCTTAGTGTCCCCTTAGTGTTCAGTTAGTGGTTTAAACCTTCTTCTTTCGGTAAAAAGCCATCGTGTAAAATTGGAGAGATTCTTGTGTACGAGTAGGCGTACGAGTACGGGGCGGGAATACTCCGTCCCTAGATTTTCCTGTCTATTATTCGGGGAAATTATTCAGGGTCAGGCTACCTCAAACAATATATTTTCGAGTTCAAATCATCCTTAAAATCATATTCCCCGGCTGACTTCCTTCAGCTAAGACATCTCTTTACATGCTTTTGTCAATTATTTGCCCCAAAAAATTACACATCAAGGTGGCCAGACCCCGAAGGATACTAGATGTGTATCGCGCGGCAATCGAGTATGTGGGCTGGGCATACCGTTCCTGCGAAGCATTGAAAGGACACCGTAACGCGAAAGATCAGCTTCTGCGGGCATCGCATGCAATTCCGCTGAAAGGGTAATCGGTGCCAGTTCACGTAATACATTATAGACAAAAATATTATAAATAAATTATTGCATATTGTAATGGCATACTATGATAAGAAGATTCGGTGCTATGATCCTAAAAAAAATTGTTGGAATTTATGTCCCTAGCAGCAGGAGCATCTGATACCCGTCGGATGCTGCCTGAGGAGCCCGCATCCTTGGGCATACTCGGGGTCAAGCCTATGATTTGACAACAACGGAGGAGGCGGGAATACTCCGTCCCTAGATCCTTTGCAGTTTGCAAGTTAAGCCCGTGTTTTTCACGTTCCATGCTTGACTTTGCTCGCGATGGATGTATTTTTGTTATATCAGTGAATAAACAATGTTCCTAAATCTGTAAGTGTAAGAAAATGAAAAGGTATACGCCATCAATAGAGAGACTGAGGTTCGAGTGGAACAGGAAAACCCGCTTTAAAAACATCCGGCCGAAAGATCGTCCTGTGCCCCCTAACAGCGAACAATGGAGTCCAGGAGGATTCAAGAGCCTTCATGATCTTCTGCAGGCAGTCGATGAGATCGCAAAGATAGAGGCGAAATGGCAGTTCAAGTCGAGTAGTTCCTAGACTCACTTTCCGAGCATTTCCGGATAATCCTGTTAGGCGGGCTGGCTGTTGTCGCCCATGGATTGCCCAGGACAACAAAGGATGTTGACGTCTGGTTGGAACCTTATGAGCTCGAGGTCTGGCACGAAAAACTTATAAGGTCATTGGCTCTGAAATTACTGCATGAGTCGGCACAGAATGGCGACCCCTTCGCAGATGATATAATTCGAAGCTTATGATTCGGCATCAATTTGACGAAGACTAGCGGTCAGACCTAATTCATTTCCCAAAATCGGGTGGCGATTGAGTTCTCAAATGTCCGTTGACACACTTGACGCCACGTTCCAAACTGAAAGCGGTGCTGGCAGGCAGTCCAAAACTGCAAGCCGCCAAATGTTTTGGAAATTTGAGATTTGGATTTCGGATTTAGATATTTTCCTGACACCTGAACACTGACACCTATTGCTGTTCACGGTTGCCAGTTGTTAGTTGTTGGTTGTCCACCGAATCACTGCAACTCTGCAACACTGCATCACAGCCTCAATCAAACCCACAGACTCTGCGGAGGAGGCTCTTTTATAAATTACACTGTAGAGCCAGTTTCAAAACTCCGCGTGAACCGCGTTGGGAGCGCAGGCGCGGCAGA
>CAZANS010000494.1:0-1892 GCA_964486565.1 uncultured Victivallales bacterium | reverse complement strand
GAATCTTCAGGAATGGTGCGACTACCCGCCGTCGGGGAATCGCTCCGAAATTTGCTGGTGGCTGCAAGGGCGTCCCTGGCATCAACTGCTCTCCGGCTAAAATGGCTGCGGGAGTCAATCACGACTATGACTATTGAGGCGTTCACTGTACGCGTCGAGGATTGCGGCGACTCCACAAAGGAGCTAGCCGCACAGAATCGGGGTCCTGCCAATGGGGCCTCGAAGCTGGTGTCAGGTCTCCATCTTGGGTGGATCATGCCGGGTTACTTCCTGCAACCGTGGGAGGTTTCCTCCCCGGTTCGGGAAATCACTCCCTCCGATCTTTCGAGCAGAGACGACCTCCTCAGGGGCAGTTTTGACGCATGGTTTCCGAGTGGAGCCGACCTTTCCGATCCTGCAAGGGCACTCACATGCCGGTTTCGTGACAGGTTCAGCTCTTCCCTGGTAAGGCCTCCGACGATCTACTCTGCTCTCATGAGCTTGAGTTACGTGGCCTTGATAGCTGGAGAATTGTACACTACGTGGCTTTTCCTGCGCTATTTGACCTTTTGCTTCATTCTGCCTTTCGCCGCTGCGGTTAAAGGAATCTACCTCTTCGTGCGTGGGTATACTACTTGGGCGGACATGAAGATCGCCTGCGGTATGTTTGTCCACCGCGTCGCATGGGTGGGGCCTGACCACAGCAAGCACTGGACGGCCCTCTACATTAGTCACCATGTTCGTGGGAGAGGCAGCCCCCATCGGGTTCCTCTCGACCTTCTTGTTTTCCGGAACGGGGAGATTGCCCGTATACGACACAGATACGTAGCCGGCCAAGCCAGCCGCCACGGTTTCCACATGAGAAACTGTGCGGCTGAAATAGTCTCTTGCTCCTCCCAGGCCTTCAGGTCGGAGCTCGAGGCCTGCGGAGTTCAGATCCATCTGTGCTCCGCCAAAACGTGTTCGTGCACTTTGCCCGGAAGCTCTGTGCACGCCCACACCTCGTCGGTGATACCTAGAGGAATGCCGTACGACTGCGCTGACTTCGCCCGACCATCGGCCGGAGGTAGGTGCCTGAAGCTGGCCTTCTCGATGCTTTGGTCGGTGATGGACGTCATCCCATGCTGTCGCTCTCAAGGGCGCCCTTGCACAGGCGGGTTAGCTCAGGAAGCGTCAGGTTCTCCGGAGGCGACCCTCCCCCCTGAAAGGGAAGAAGACACGGACGAAGAAGATGAGCCTGACTGCCAGGCCCACCAGGTCGCTGTCTACGATTCGGATTCGGAAGTTATCTCGCCTCTGTCTCAGCGCCGTTGCCTGGAAAGAGCCTCTGGCTCGTGCAGCCTACTACATGTGGACGCTCGCCTCAGTGACCTCGAAGACAGCACCTCAGAAGTGCACTGTCTAGCGGGGGGTTTGCTTGAGGAGTACCACTTCCAGCTGTGCGCCTCCCATCGTGCTCTGTACGCAACCGAGAAGCTGAAACGTGCGTGCTCAGCGGAACACTGCCTCAACAGCGGGGCACCTCGCGAGACAGGCCTCCGCCTCTGCGATCACCACTTTTTGGCCTCATCAAGGCGTGAAAGAAAGAGGGAAGCATCGGCGGACGCCGGGCTATCAGAGGAAGGCGACCGTGGAACGGCCTCTACTGACTCGTGGTGTATGATCGGAGAGATGGAATGTGCAGGGCAGGGAGCCTCGGTCAGCAACGTTCCTGACGGCAAGGATCCTTCACAGCCGCCTTTGCCCGCCTTAGCGAGAGACCCAGCCGGTTCTGGATGCCCTGACGATTCCGCACCCGACCGCCGGCAAACGCTGTGCTTAGCGGGGGAATTCGAAAGGGACCTGGTCCGAGTATCCCTCCTGAGACTCGCACTGAACAACGGAGATCCCTTAGCTATATCCCATGCGGTTTC
>CAZANS010000493.1:1369-1895 GCA_964486565.1 uncultured Victivallales bacterium | reverse complement strand
TCTCTGCCTTGGCCTGTTCACGGGTAATGCTCTCCCCCGCCGCGTCACCTTTGTATCTGTTCAACTCATCCATGGATTTGTTGAACTGCTGCTCCTCTGTTTGTCCACGTCCACATGATGTCAGCATCAACAAGCACACAGCCATGCCCGCCGAACACAGGGTGTCAGTCACCTTACAGCATTTGTTTCCATTCTTCATGTCGTACTCTCCCTTGTTGTCTTATGCGAACGCCGAAAGTCAGGTTCCGAGCGGAACGCGAGGTAACCTGGACTTTCTGGTTCGGCTGGTTTCCGTTCAATGGTCGCATTCCCGGTTCATGATCTCCCAGGCCTTCTGGATATAGAATCGGTAGTTTTGCAGTGGGGTGTCGTTCGGGATCCGATGATCCAAGGCTAGAACGCATCCTCCTGTCTTGACCATCGGCGGGATCTTGTACTCCACTTCCTGAACAATCTCCTCCGTAGATCGCCGAAGAACATGCTTGTCGATTCCGCCATAGAAGGCCAGTCGTCTGCCGTACTTCTC
>CAZANS010000493.1:0-1359 GCA_964486565.1 uncultured Victivallales bacterium | reverse complement strand
TCCGGAATCCAGGAAGGCGTCAATCACCGGGTTCATATCGCCGTCGCTATCCTGATCGAATAGCCGCGCGCCACGCTCTTGAAGGAGATCCCATATCTTCCTGTAGTACGGCGTGATGAACTCCTTGATCTGAGCAGGGCCCGCAAGCGGGCCGGACTTTCCCGCCATGTCTTCATGGACAAAGAGCAGGTCGATCTTGACGGCTGCCGATATTCGATCCAGCACTTCGAAAGCGGTTTCGCCAATGGTCTGCAGGATGTCTTGAATCAGTTCCGGCTGCTCGTAGTACGCAATGCATAGCGCTTCTTCCCCCATCAACTGACGAGGCTCGTCAAATCCGCCGGGGATCCCCACGCAAACGACACGGTCACAACGGACGTGGTCCTGTGCGGCCGCATGCCAGTCGGAACTGAGCCGATTTTCAGAGAATGCGTACCACGGCTTGATCTTCAGCCAATCGGCCATCGTCTTGACCGGGTAATCCATCGGGAGAGGCAGCGTTGCAGCCGCCTTGGGCAGGTTCATGGTCCGACCCAGCCCGTCGCGCCAGATCTTGTGTTCGTCCGTCTCCTCGATCAGCACCTCCGGATAGCCGCCGTTCCGGCCGGTATTGACCGGCAGCCAACCGCGCGATTCACAGCGGTACACAAACGCGGAGAAATCCAATTCCTCGGGGCTGGCTCCCTGCGCCTCCCATTCCTCCTTCAGACCAAGGATGGGTCCGAATATTTCCGTAAACAGAGGACGTTCATTTCCATGGAACGTCATGTGGGCCAAGTACTCTTCACGCCCGACGCAGGGAACCTTACGGATCGCAAGATCTGCGTGTGTTTTCCACTTGAAGTTCTGCATTCCGGTCTGTGCTCCTTGCCGAACGTCAACGCTCTCCATTTTCTGAAACTGCGCGCGGTTTCAGAAATATGTGAGCAGCGTTTTGTTATGCCGCTACCAGTTTCGTGACTTGCAGCTTCTTGGAGCGCTGTTCGGCGTGCCAGAGATCATATTGAATCTGCTGATTCAGCCAACTCTCCGGAGAAGTATCAAACGCCCTTCCAAGGCGAATTGCCATCTCAGGACTAATTCCGGATCGACCGTTGAGAATCGCCGAGAGTGTCTTTCTGGCTACGCCAAGCGCCTTGGCTGTGTCGGTCACAGATAGTCCCAACGGCTCCAGACACAACTCTCGCAGGACTTCTCCCGGGTGAGGCGGATTGTGCATTCTCATAGCTCTTACCTCCTAATGATAATCTTCGTAGTCAACATCGATCACATCTGCACCATCGAACGCGAATGTGATCCTCAAATTCCCGCTGACAGAGAAAGCCCATGTTCCTATTCACTTCACATTCATCTGGTGCA